>DATBBP010000369.1:0-2931 GCA_036270935.1 Gemmatimonadaceae bacterium | reverse complement strand
CGCCGCTGGGCGACGGTGAGGTCGTTGCGGAGCCAGAAGTAGACGGCGTGAACGAACATCGTTAGGCAATCAAAGCGTTCAAGTAAGTCCTTGCCTGCCGGTCCTGATAGTACATTGAGCGCCAACGCTATCGAGCTGCGCGCCGCGTGGAGTCCTCAAAGCCAAACCATCGGTCCATCCGCCAAGTGCCGTCGCTTTGGCGCGTAACGTAGGTCGCGTATCTTCCGAACTCGGTCATGCGCACGCCAGAGGAGTCCGTCCACGTCTGCTGGAAGGAGCCAAACTCGGTCGCGTGATCGGGCGCGAGCCGACGCGTCGCCGCAACCACACGAAGATCGACGTCGCGCTCGCCCGCCCAGTTGCTTCTCGCCATCGCGCCGAGCGCCGCGGGCCCGTGAGCGGTCTCGAAGGCTGGCCACTCGAAGACCGCCGAGTCCGTGAACAGCGCGGCGTACGCACGCGGATCGCGATTGCGATAGGCGCTCACCAGACGCGCGTTGAGCGAATCGATGCCCGCGTTTGCGTCGCGCGCGGGCGGCGCCGATCGCGAACAGGCCACACTCGCGATCGAGATCAGCGCAACGATCCCCAAACGGGCCCTCATTGACCTCTCCTCATGACTGGCGGATGGTCGGGACTCGAACTCCTGGAAGAGTACGGAGCGCCGGCAACTCGCGCGAATCCGGACGCCAATGACATCCGTACGGTGGGCGTCCGCGCCGCCCCCGCTCTCGCCGCAGCCATCCTTCGGAGCGAACCCCATGGAACGCCTGTTCGCCGATGTCCGAGTCGCCCTTCGCCGAGTGCGTAAGCGCATTGGCTTCACTGTCGTCGCAGTCCTATCCCTCGCGCTGGGCATCGGGGCGAACACGGCAATCTTCAGCCTCGTCGACGCCGTCCTGCTGAGACGCGCGAAACTACCCGAGGCCGAGCGCGTTGCGGAGATCTACCAGCGGCAGCCGGGCTTCCCGTACGCGCCATTCTCGTATCCCGACTATCGCGATTTCCGCGATGCGACGCGCTCTGTCTTCTCGCAACTCTCCGTCTCGCGCTATACGGCTGCTTCGCGTGATATGGGCGATCACGTCGAGACAATGATGGGCGAGATGGTGAATGGCGACTATTTCCGCATACTCGGGATCAGGCCAGTTATTGGACGACTGCTCGGTCCAGAGGACGACGTCTCGCCAGGTGCGCATGCGGTGATCGTGATCTCGTATGACTACTGGCAGCGCGCGTTCAACGGTGATCCACACGTCGTTGGCAGGCCGCTTCGACTCGCGGGCCGCGACTACACCGTAGTGGGAGTCGCGCCTAAGTCGTACGAGGGTACCGTCGCCGGTATCGCGCCGTCGTTCTACGGCTCGATTCAGATGGTGAACCAGATGGAGGGCAGCGCCGTCGATGAGCTCACGGCGCGCGGCAATCATTCGGGCTTTCTCAAAGCGCGCCTCGCGCCAGGCATATCGATGGCGCAGGCGCGTGCGGTGGCGGCGCGGTTCAGCGCCGACATGCTGAAGCGCTATCCGAAGGACTGGTCAGGTTCGTCGCTCGTGGTCGTGCCGACGACAGAAATCGCGGTCAACCCACTGCTCGACAGCGTCGTGGTGCCGGCGGCGGGAGCACTCATGGTCGTCGTGGGGCTGGTGCTCCTCGTCGCCTGCGCGAATCTCGCGAGCTTCCTCTTGGCGCAGGCGCGGGATCGCCAGCGGGACATCGCCATTCGTCTCGCCATTGGTGCGAGCCGGCGAGCGCTCGTTCAGCAACTCCTCACCGAGTCGCTTCTCCTCGCAACGATTGGTGGCGTCGCAGGGGTGCTCCTCTCGCGCATTGCACTGAGAGCGCTGCTCAGCGCCGACTTGCCACTGCCGCTGCCGATCTCGCTCGACGTCTCGCTCGACGTGCGCGTACTCACATTTGCGATCGGTGCTTCGGCGGTCGCGGGCATTCTGTTCGGACTGCTACCTGCGCTGCAGGCGACGCGTCCGTCGGTGATCGAGTGGATCAAGAACGAGAACGCCGGTGGTGGACCGGGTCGTCGCCTAACGATGCGCAACATACTCGTCGTCGGCCAGGTTGCCGTCTCGTTGCTACTGCTCGTGACGGCGGCGCTCTTTCTCCGGAGTCTGCAGGCGCAGATGCGCGTCGACCCCGGCTTCGGCAAAGCGCCCGCTGCCATGGTCTGGTTCACTATCCCCGCGGAGAAATTCGACACCGTGCGACGCCAATCGGTGCTCGACGAGATCGAGCGTCGCAGCGCGGCGATTCCGGGCGTTCGTTCCGTTGGTGTCACCGATAACATCCTCCTCAATCCGCTGAGCCAGCAGTCGAAGCGGATCAATGTCGCGGGCTTCGAGCCGCCGAAGGGACAACTGGGCTTCGACATCGACTACGCTGCCGCCGATTCCGGCTTCTTCGATGCGGCCGGCGTCACCATCCTTCGTGGGCGGAACTTCACCACCGCCGACGGTCCGGGCGCGCCGCGCGTCGCGATCATCAGCGAAGTGATGGCTCAGCGCTTCTGGCCGAAGCAGGACGCGATCGGTCAGACCTTCCGTGCCGACACGACGACGTTCCGCGTCATCGGCGTCGCGCGGACGACGAAGGTTCGCTCGTTAGGTGAAGACCCGCGCCCGTTCATCTTTGCCGCGTACCGGCAGTCGTTCTCGAACAATCCGATGATCATTGCCCGAACCGACGGCAATGCCGAGCGGATGACGGTGCGACTCCTCGGCGTGTTGCGCGAGACCTCGCCCGATCTACTCCTGCTCGTGACGGCGGCGCTTTTTCTCCGCAGTCTTCAGGCGCGGATGCACGTCGATCCCGGCTTCGGCAAAGCGCCGGCCGCCATGGTCTGGCTCACCATCCCCGCGGAGAAATTCGACACCGTGCGACGCCAATCGGTGCTCGACGAGATCGAGCGTCGCAGCG
>DATBBP010000368.1:0-3977 GCA_036270935.1 Gemmatimonadaceae bacterium | reverse complement strand
CCCTCGAGCGATTTCGCAAGATCCCGTGACGTCCAAACGAAGACACTCAACCCAGTGTCTCACCCCTAGTCCTTTGCCATCGAGAGCGACGTGAACGAGCGCAAGCGCGGTCAGACCATCTATGCCGGGACCAAGGGCGATGTCGATTTCGCGGTGCGGACGCTCCGGCGCGCACCGGGCTTTGCCATCGTTGCGATCCTGACGATTGCCATCGGTATCGGCGCAACAACCGCAATCGTGAGCGCGGTCGATACCGCACTGCTGCAGCCATTGCCCTACCAACAGCCGGGCCAGCTCGTTCGCCTCTATCAGAACGACGATCTACAGCCCAGCGACCGGGGCTTCGTGACGCCAGTTCACTTTCTCGAGCTCCGATCGCGGCTAGCGAGCTTCTCATCAATCGCCGCGATCTACACCTACGACGAATCGGGCGCGGATGTCGGCGTCGGCGACCAAGCACGGCGTATTCGCGTGCTTCCGGTGAGCGCCGACTACCTCGAGGTCATCCGCGTCGAGCCCGAGCTTGGCCGCGCCTTTCGCCGTGAAGAGGAAGTCGGTGCGTCATCGGTGATCGTCAGTCACGACCTCTGGAAGCAGCAGCTACACGGTGATCCGGACGCGATCGGCCACGTCCTGACAATGAACGGCGCGCCGTACACGGTTGTCGGTGTGATGCGCGCGGGCTTCCGCGATCCGGTCGCTGGTGCGATCGACGCGTGGACTCCGGGCGATTTGCGTCCCGGAAAGGATCCGAACAACGCGGTCAATCACTACCTCAGCGTTCTCGGGCGCCTTCGACCTGGGACGACGGTATCGCAAGCGCAGGCGGAGGTCGGTATCGCGATGCGCGCGCTTGGCGTCGAGTATCCGCGTGCGGCTCGAGCTCGCGCGATCCTGATTCCGCTCAAGGAGGACATTGTTGGGAGCGCCAGCCGCTCGCTGGAGCTGATGTTGGGGGCGGCGCTGCTCGTGCTCGTGCTTGTGTGCGTGAATGTCGCAAACCTGCTGCTGGTGCGCGCCTCGGAGCGTGCACGTGAGCTCGCCCTGCGCAGCGCGCTCGGCGCCGGCCGCATTCGCCTCATTCGACAGATGCTCGTGGAGAGCGCGGTGCTGGCGCTGGCGGGAGCGGCCGCAGGGCTCGTGGTCGCTCGCGGGACGATGGCGGCCATCGTCGCCATCGGCGCCGGATCGATGCCGCGTATCGAGAGCATGCAGGTCGATTCGCGTTTGCTCATCATCGCGCTCGTGCTGGCATCGCTGAGCGCGATCGGCTTTGGGATCGGTCCCACGCTCAAAGCCACGCGAACCGAGCCGCGCGATGCGCTGCAGGAGCAGGGGCGCTCCAGCACTGGAAGCGCCAGTCAGATGAAAACGCGCCAATGGCTCGTCGTCGCCCAGGTCGCGCTTGCGTTCGTGCTGCTCGTCGGTGCCGGAGTGCTGATCACGAGCTTTCAACGCCTTCGAGAGGTGCCGCTGGGCATTCATCCAGATCACGTGCTGACGTTCGAGCTGCATTTGCCCGCAGCGCGATACGATCCGCCGGCTCGCGCTCGACTTTACGAAGAGCTCTCCGCGCGAATCGACGCGCTGCCGGGCGTCCGCGCCGCCGGCGGTGTATCGAAGCTGCCAGCCACCGGGTCATATCACTCCTGGGGCGTTGCTGCGCTCACTGGCCCGCTGGCCCATACGAAACGTGAGAGCGCAGAAGGAGAGAACCGGGTGATCTCCGGCGATTACTTCCGCGCTGTTGGAATACCGCTCCTTGACGGGCGACTGTTCGATCCGCGCGACGACGCGTCGGCGCCGAATCGCGTCGTCGTGAGCCGATCGATGGCCGATCGGCTGTTTCCCGGCGTACGCGCCGTCGGGCAGCGACTCAATGCAGGCGATCAGGATAGCGAGATCATTGGCGTTGTCGGCGAGGTTGCCGTCAATGCCGAAGGGAGCTTCGAGCCGTACGTTTATCACGCGCATCGTCAGTTCGCCGCGGATCGAAACTGGGCGCTCATGCAAACGGTATTGGCGAATGGCGACGCCGAGCGGCTCGAGGCCGACATTCGGCGAACCGTCAGGTCGCTCGATCCGCAGCTCGTCGTCTACAGACCGACCTTGCTCGTCGACGCGATCGGACGCGGCGAGGCACAGCGCCTCTTCACGCTCCGCATGCTGACGTCGTTCGCTGGCGTCGCACTCCTGCTCGCGGCGCTCGGCCTCTTCGGTGTGCTCTCGTATGGTGTGCGGTTGCGAACGCGCGAGTTCGGCATACGAATGGCGTTAGGCGCCGAAGCGAGCAACGTGCGCGGCATGGTGTTGCGCGAGGCGCTCCGCGTGACCGGCATCGGTACCGCGTTAGGATTCGCCGGTGCCGTGGCGCTGTCGCGGATCATCGCGTCGGTGGCGTTTCGAACGAATCCGCTCGAGCCGCTTGTGCTCATCGGCGTCGTCGTGTTCGTCGCCGCCGTCGCTGCGCTTGCGTCGTATGCGCCAGCGCACCGCGCCACGACCGTGGATCCGCGGACGGCTCTACAGTAGGAGCCTCGGTGGCGTGGCATCGGTGCGCTATCTTGTGCACCGATGCCTGACATAACCTTTCATGATCGGCCGCGTTTCCCACGCGGGTACAGCTGCGCCAGCCGCCTCGTCGGACTCAAGCCCGACGGTAAGGATCTCGCGCTCTTCGTTAGCGACGTTGATGCCGCCGCGGCCGCGATCTTCACGCGCAATCACTTTCCCGGCGCTCCCGTGATTGTGGGGCGCGAGACGATTCGCGGCGGTCGTCTGCGCGGTATCGTCGTCAACAGCAAGGTAAGCAACGTCGCGACCGGCGAGCGCGGCATCGCCGACGTGCACCGCATGGCGACTGCTGCCGCGACGGAGATCGGCACATCCGCGGATCGGATGCTCGTGAGCTCGACGGGCGTGATCGGTGTGCGTCTTCCAATCGAGAAGATCGAGGCGGGGCTCCGTGGCATGTCGGCGGAGCTGCAAGACGATCCACTCGTCGGCGCCTCTGGCATCATGACGACGGATACGCATCCCAAAGCGCTCTCGGCGACGGTTGGCAACGCGACGATCACCTGGGTGGCAAAGGGCTCGGGGATGATCGAGCCGGCCATGGCGACGATGCTCTCGTACATCTTCACTGATGCCCGCGTCGATGCGGAGACGTTGCATCGGGTCCTCGTCGAGGCAGCGAGCGTATCCTTTAACATGCTCTCGGTCGATACGGATACGAGCACCTCCGATACATGCGCGATTCTCGCGAATGGACTCGCCGGCGACATCTCGGCTCGCGCGTTTCAGGAAACGCTAAACGCGGGGTGCATTCGGATGACGGAGATGCTCGCGCGCGACGGCGAGGGCGCGATGCATTTGATCCGCGCTACGGTTCGAGGCGCGGCGACCGACGACGATGCGCGCCGCGTCGCGAAGTCGCTCGTGAACTCGCCGCTGGTGAAGACGATGGTCCACGGCGCCGATCCAAACGTCGGCCGTTTGTTGATGGCAGTGGGCAAGTGCTTCGACTGCACGATTCGTCCGAGCGCGACGGATGCTTGGATCAACGGCCATCACGTCGTTCGCGCGGGATCGAGGCTCGATTTCGACGACGCGACGGTGCGGGGCACGCTACGCAACGAGCTCGTCGATCTCGAGGTCTCGCTCGGCGTCGGCAACGCGAGCGCCCGCGCATATGGGTGCGACCTAACGAAGGGCTATATCGAGGAGAACGCGGCTTACTATTCCAGTTGAACCTGTCTTCGTGTGCACGCAGACAAACGGCCCATTTCTCATACCCTATGCGCACAATTCTCATAGCCTCAATCTTGGTCGGTGCCTCCTCGCTCGCCGTGGCACAAGGGCCGGCGCTCGTGGTCCTCAACAAAGCCGAAGCGTCGGCGTCCATCATCTCGCTCCGCGACGGCCGAACGATCGCGACGATGCCGGTCGGCGATGGACCGCACGAAGTGGCGGTCTCA
>DATBBP010000367.1:0-3470 GCA_036270935.1 Gemmatimonadaceae bacterium | reverse complement strand
AGAACATCGTGGAGCAGATCTCCAGCGGCGAATGGGTCGAGCATGCGCCCTACTTCGATGCCGTTGCCGTGACCGGCGAGGGCGTCTTCGATACCCTCAAGGCGGTCAGCAAGCTGGTTCTGAAATCGCTCGCCTGAGCCGCCGCCGCAGCGCAAGCTCCCAGCGGTCAGTGGATCGAACTAGAATTGATAGGTGACGATGGTACCGCGTGTGCCATCCGACACAGCGTGAAGCGTAGTAAGTGCCCACTGATGTCTCGCGCTGAAAATCCGATTTGCTGTCGCTGGCCCGCTCGAATGAATCTTCCGAACGCACTGACGGTAGGACGCATCGCGATTACACCTCTCATCGCGGTGTTGCCATTTGCTCCAGCCACGACGCCGCGACTCCTCGCATTCGTGCTCTTCGTCGTCGCCGGTATCTCCGATTACGCGGATGGTGTACTCGCGCGTTCGCGGAAACAGGAGACGACCCTCGGGAAGCTGCTCGACCCGCTCGCGGACAAGCTCCTGCTGGTCGGGACGTTCGTGCCGATGTGGGCGCTCATGCAGAGCGCCACCGGGAATTTCTCGAGCTCTTCGTTCACGACCGGCGACCTCACGCTTCACTCGCTGCCTTTCATCACCCTCTGGGGCGACGTGAGCCTGCCATGGTGGATCGTCGTGATCGTGCTCGGTCGCGAGCTCGCGATGACGATCTTCCGTCAAGCGGCGGCACGCCGCGGCGTGGTCATCGCCGCGATTGGTCCTGCCAAGGTCAAGACGGTGTTTCAGATCGTATGGCAGGGCGGCGCCTATCTCTGGTTCGCGGTCGCGACAGCTGGATTGATCCACGGCTGGAATGGCGGCATCTGGCGCGGTCTCGGCATCTTCATTGGCACGGCGGGCACACTGACGATGACCGTCGCCGTGCTGCTCACGCTCTACTCGCTCTGGCTCTATGTGAGCCGCTACGGTCGCGTCTTCGTGCAGAGCGGCGCGCGAGGTTGACGCAGTATGGACGTTGAGCTCATCACCATCGGCGACGAGCTCCTCCTCGGCTTCACGATCGACACGAACGCCGCGCACGTAGCACGCGAGCTGGCGGCCCTCGGCATCGGGATCAAGCGCCGCGCAACGGTTGGCGATGTCGCCGACGAGATCGCGGTCGCTGTCCGTGAGGCGCTGGATCGCACCGGAGCGGTGATCACGACAGGTGGCCTGGGCCCCACGAGCGACGATCTCACCAAACCCGCCATCGCGGCGATCTTCGGCCGAAGGATGCTGCTCGACGAAGCGCACGTCGCGTGGATGGAGCAACGTTGGCAGCAGCGATTCGGACGACGAATGCCGGAGTCGAATCGCGCTCAGGCCATGCTCCCCGAGGGCTCCACGAAGCTCGTCAATAATCATGGCTCCGCTCCGGGCATCTGGCTCGAGGATGATCGCGGACGCTGGGTGGCTATGCTACCGGGCGTTCCTCGTGAGATGCGAGGCATGCTCGCGGATACGCTCGTTCCTGAGCTGCGGGGGCGCACAGCGGGGTCCGGTGAGCCGACTGTGGTCAGGTCGCGTACGCTGCGCACCACCGGGGTCGCGGAGTCGCTCCTCGCCGATCAGATCGATCCGATCCGCGAGAGCCTCGGAGCGGTGTCGCTCGCGTATTTGCCCGGAGCGGACGGCGTCGATCTGCGGCTCACAGTTCGGGACGTAAACGATATGCAGGCAGATGCGATTCTCGATGCTGCCGGATCGATGATCCGGAGCAGGTTGGCGCGGTCGATTTACGCCGAGGGGAGCACAGACCTCGCTTCCATCGTGCTCGATTTGTGTCGCGCATCGCGCCTCACGATTGCCGTTGCTGAGAGCTGTACTGGCGGGCTGCTCGGTGCCCGGCTCACAGCCATTCCCGGCTCCAGCGACGTCGTGCTTGGCGGTGTCATCGCTTACGCGAATGACGTGAAGCGTGACCTCCTCGGGGTGAGCCAGGGGTCTCTCGATAGGCATGGCGCCGTGAGTGAGGCGGTGGTGCGCGAGATGGCGGAGGGGGCGCGCACACGATTGGACGCATCCATCGGCATCGGCATTACCGGCGTCGCCGGGCCGGGTGGTGGAACTCCCGAGAAGCCTGTTGGAACGGTCTGGATCGCCGCGGCGTTCGCCAATGAAACACGCCCGCTGCAGCTCCGTTTGATAGGCGATCGCGAGGAGATTCGACGACGTGCGACGCAGAGCGCGCTCGAGCTCGTGCGTCGATCACTCGTCGAAAAGGACTGAGGCAAAGCCCTGGACTGTCGCGTGCACGGAGGTTGCACCCCTCGTCAACCCGAGCACATTTTCATTCAGCGGTAACGCTCGCGTTTGCTAACCAGACAGCGCGCGCCGTGCGCGCACAAACGCGAGTGTGGCTCGCGAGGATCCACCGAAGATGAAGCGTTCAGACAAAGACCCCGCGCGTCGCCCGACAGGTGAACAGGGCGAAGCGATGACCGACGATTTCGTTCCTGCGACGCGAGACGACGGCGGCGAAGAGGCTGACGCCGTCGAGGAGCAGGGTGTTGCACCGGCCTCCACCGACGACGCAGCCGGCGGCGCGGAAGCCGACCAGAAAGAGCGCGTGCTCGCTGAGCAGCAGGACAAGTATCTGCGGCTCGCCGCGGAGTACGACAATTACCGCAAGCGCTCCGTGCGCGAACGGCAGGAAGCCTCCATGCGCGGGCAAGCCGACCTGCTACGCGGAATACTGGATGCACTCGACGATCTTTCGCGCTTCGCGCATGTCGATCCGTCGACGACCGACACGAAGACCGTCGTCGACGGCGCCGCGATGGTCGAGCGCAAGATGCTCAAGACGCTCACGGCGATCGGTCTCGAGATCGTCAACCCGATCGATCAGACCTTCGATCCGTCGCTGATGGAGGCTGTCGCGACGGAGCCCGCGCTATCATCCGAAGACGATCACGTCGTCGCCAAGGTCTACCAGCAGGGCTATTTGTTCAATGGTCAGCTGCTCCGTCCGGCGCGCGTGGTCGTGAAGCAGTGGAACAGCTGAGGACGCACTGAGCGCCATGGCGCAGAACAAAGACTTCTACGCGGTTCTTGGCGTCTCCGCATCGGCGACTCAGGACGACATCAAGAAGCAGTATCGAAAGCTCGCGGCTCGCTATCACCCGGATAAGAATCCGAACGATCCGAAGGCGGCAGATCGCTTCAAGGAGATCTCCGAGGCCTACCAGGTTCTGGGCGACGCGGACCGACGCAAGCAATACGATCAGATGCGGCAGCTCGGCGCGTTCGGCGGCTTCGGCGCCGGCAGCCGCTCCGGACCACGACCTGGCGCCGGTGCGCCTGGAGCAGGTGGCGCCGCCGGCGGCAATTTCCGATTCGAGGACTTCGACATCGGAGGCCTCGGTGGTCTCGGCGACATTTTCAGCTCGATGTTCGGCGGCAGCACCGGTGGCCAGCGCGCTCGAACCCGAGGGCCCGAACGCG
>DATBBP010000366.1:0-4889 GCA_036270935.1 Gemmatimonadaceae bacterium | reverse complement strand
CAAATAGCGGTAGAGCGCATGCAGGAGGAGCGCGACCGCGTCTTGATGCACCGAGGTCGGCGAGGGCGTCACGAGGAGCTCGCCGTCGACGAGCTCGTAGCGCGGAGTTGCCAACGGATTCTGGTCGACGAGCTCGCGACGCTCGCGCGCGGTCCAGCGACGCCGGAGGGCAGGCATGGCCATAATGTGCTCGGCTCCTGTACTTCGCATGCGACACCCACAGTTCATCTCATGACCATCCGTCCTCGGGCAAGTCTCGCTCTGGTTCTCATGGCCGCCGGAACATCCCCAGCGTTCGCACAAGCGATGGGGCAAACGATCAACGGCATCTCGTGCGACGCGCAGGAAGGCCAGCGCATTCACATTCACCAGCACCTCGCGATCTACGATCACGGCACTCAAGTGCTGGTCCCGCAATTCATCGGCATTCCGCCCGCGGCGCGCTGCATCTACTGGCTGCACACGCACACGCCTGACGGGTTCATTCACGTCGAAGCGCCGATGGATCGATCGTTCACGCTCGGTGACTTCTTCGCGGTGTGGGAACAGCCGATCACGCGCAAGCAGGTCGCGTCCGCGCAAACGAAGAAGGGCGAGTCGACGCGCGTCTGGTTGAATGGCGCGATCTACAACGGCGATCCTGCGAAGATCCCGCTCACCGCGCACGCCGACATCGTCATTCAGGTCGGACCGCCGTTCAAGAAACCGGAGCCGTTCACGAACTGGGGCCGGTTATAATGAGAGAACGCTAAGCAACAGCAGAAGGGCAAGGGCCTTGGGGTTAGGGATGCGGTTCCCTAGCCCCTCTTCTTTAGCCCTAGCCCCCTTTACAGCAGCGTCCGTCAGCCTCGTGGGCGCCAAATAGCGGCAACGGTATCCCCGCCATGGGGTAGTATCGTCGTCACCGCACGCTCCCCCACATCCCTGGAGGTATCGACGCATGTCGACTCTGACGATGCGCCAAGCGTTCACTTTGCATCGGGACACGATCACCCGATGGATCATGACGTCGGCCTTCTTTGTCCTCGGCGCCCTTGCGGTGACGCAATCGTTAGGTGGCGGACTTCAGTTCGCGATGCGCCCGGCAGCCGAAGCGATCTCGACGCCGGTAAACGCCTCGGCACCAGTGCCTAACGTCGCGCCCGTCGCGGCGATCTCGACCGCGCCGACATGGGATCTCGCAAACATCGCGAATCCGCGCGTCGACAGCTGGGTCCAGCGATTCTCGACCTCGCTCAAGGGCGACATCTCGGCCGCACTCGACCGTGGCGAAAAGTTCCTTCCGATGATTTCGGCTAAGCTCGAACAGCGGAACATGCCCCAAGAGCTCGCTTATTTGCCGCTGATCGAGTCGGAGTACCGGACGCAGGCGCGATCGCGCGTCTCGGCGGTCGGACTCTGGCAATTCATGGCGTCCACGGCGCGGAACCTCGGCCTTTCCGTGGGCCGCAAGAGCGACGACCGAACGAACGCGGCGAAGTCGACGGACGCGGCGCTCACGTACTTGTCGGAGCTGCATGACCGCTTTGGCTCGTGGTATCTGGCGATCGCTGCCTACAACGCCGGGCCCGGCACGATCTCGAAAGCCATGGACAAAGTCCTCGGCCGCACGACCGGTACCGACGCGGATTTCTACGCGATCTCGAAACACCTGCCCGCCGAGACGCGCGAGTACGTGCCCAAGCTCATTGCGGCGGCGCGGATTGCAAAGGACACGAGCGCTACCGAGTGAGTTAAGGATGTACGCGCTCCGCGCGTAGATCCTTGGTCCTATGTGGAGTCGCTCGCACTACGTGCTCGCTCCCGCTCCTCACGGTGAAACGGATCGAACATTGCCCTCCTTATACCGGAGCATCGTTGCAAGGAGGTGCCGCATGGCCCGAGTTGCTCCGACTCAACAAGGTCACGCGCCGTCGCAGGTCGACCGCGTGAAAGTTGTAAGCAGTCTCATCGCCTTTGTCGGCGCGTACATGTTGCTCTCGGCATGGCGGCGCGATGTCGACGTTGGCAATCAGCTGAATGCCATCATCGCCGGCGCGGTCGCGTGCGCTCTCGGCGTCGCGATCAACCGCAACGCGCCGGGGTTATGGGCGAGCTGGGTGGTCGCGCTCATCGGCGCATGGTTCATCATCTCGCCCTGGGTATATCGATATGTCGGCGACGCGTGGACGTGGCATTCGCTCCTCGCCGGATTCGTCCTACTCGTGCTCGGCATCTGGTGCTCAAGAAATGCTCCGGTCCGGCACCATGGGAGGGTCGTTAGGCGGCGGCGTTCGAGGAGCAATCACTCATAGCGCAGCGCTTCCACCGGATCGACGCGCGCGGCGCGACGAGCAGGAATGTAGCTCCCGAGAAGCGTCAACGCTCCCAGTACGAGTGAAACGCCGATGAAGCTCTCGGCGTCGAGCGGAGAGACACCGAAAAGCATCGCGCGCAAGGTCCGCGTCACTGCGAAAGCGCCGGCCAATCCAATCGTAATGCCGAGGCCCCCGAGCCACGCGCCTTGGCCAACCACGAGACGCACGACGTCCAGCGTTTGCGCGCCTAACGCCACGCGCACGCCGATCTCCTGCGTGCGCTGCGACACGGCGTACGAGATCACGCCGTAGAGTCCGACGCCGGCCAACACCAGCGCGATCGCTGCGAAGGCGCCGAACATCTTCCCATAGAGCGCTCGCTGCCAATAGGAGCGCTGAATGTTCGCATCCATACTCAGCACGCGATATGCGGGCAATAGTGGGTCCATTTGTTTGAGTGCGCCGACGACGAGGCCCGTGGCCCGTGTTGGATCGTCACGCGTGCGCACGACGATCGCCGCCGTGCTCCAACCGCCTTGTTGATACGGCATGTATCCCTGAAGATCGGGGGGCGAACTGAGTTGCTTGTGCTTGATGTCCGCCGCGACGCCGACAATGGTGATCCAACGCCGTGACGTATCCGTCACGGACCCGAAGCGGAATCGCTTGCCTAACGCGGCACTGGGCGTCTGCCAGAATTGTCGCGCCATGTACTGATTGATGACCGCGACGCGGCCTGCGGCGCCGCTGTCGGCCCACTCCTGTTGGGTGAACATCCGACCCGCAACGAGCGGCACGCGCAGCGTCTCGAGGTAGCGCGGCGATGCCCAGCGAATCTCGAGGAGCGGCTCGGAGCCGAGTTTGGGTTCCCGCCCCTCGGGCACGAAGAAGCTGTTGTTGCTCCCGCCGCTGAGCGGGATGCGGTTTGCGATTGCCGCGGAGACGATTCCCGGCGCCGCATTGAGCTTTGCGAGCAGCCGATCCCAGAACTGAAATCGCTGGTATGTCGAGTCGTACGCGGGTCCCTCGAGGGTGACCTGCATCGTCAGCAAGTTGCTTGGGTCGAAGCCGGGCCTAACGTCTTGCAGCACGAGGAAACTGCGCACGAGCAATGTCGCGCCGACGAGAAGCACGAGCGACAGCGCGAGCTCGCCAACCACCAGCGCCGCGCGGAGACGTTGCCACGAACGCCCCGCGCTCGAGCCGCGCGCGCCGGCATCACGCAGCGTCTCGTTGAGATTGGGCTTCGCGGCTTGCAGCGCCGGCACGAGGCCGAACAGGACTCCAGTCGCAATCGCGAGTACGATCGTGAAAAGGAGCACCTCGCCATCGATTCTGAACTGCATCCAGATGGGCCTTGTGGTAACGATGTTGGCGTTGATCCACCGCAAGAATGCATAGGCAAACGCGACGCCGAAAACACCGCCGACGAGCCCGAGGACGACGCTCTCAGTGAGCAACTGTCGCACAACGCGCGCACCGTCGGCGCCGAGTGCGATTCGCACGCCCATTTCCTTCGCGCGAGCGGACGCCCGCGCGAGTAACAAGTTCGCAACATTGGCGCAGGCGATGAGCAGTACGAACGCGACCGACGCCATCATGATCATCAATACAGGGCGAACGTCGCCCACTTCGGCGTCGCGCAGTGTCTCCACGTCGACGCCCCAACCGGTGTTCGATGCCGGATAAAGAGCCTCGAGGCCCGCAGCGATGCGATTGAGATCGATGCGTGTCTGCTCGATCGTCGCTCCTGCTGTGAGCCTGCCGATCACCTGCCAAGAATGGTTCCCTCGGTTCTTGACTGGATCGAGTTGAAACGTCGTCCACGCGGCGGCAGCGCCTGGAAACTCGAAACCTGCTGGCATCACGCCGATGATCGTATGTGGAACGCCGTTGACCATCACCTGATGTCCGATCGCATCGGCTTTGCCGTCGAAGCGTTCGCGCCAAAGGCGATCGCTGAGCATGATCACGTGCGCACCGCCGGGTCGATCTTCCTCCTCACGAAAGTCGCGTCCGAGTGCCGGCGCGACGCCGAGCGTGTGAAACATCGTCCACGACACTTCGCCGCCCTGGATGTAGTCGCCGGCGTCACTTGCGGCGAGGTTGAACGACGCGCCGGTGTATAGGCCAGCGCCCGTAAGAGTCCGGCTCTCCGCCTGCCAGCTCCGGAAATTCGGATAGGAGACGCTGTTCATGTGCCAGCCGCGCCGCGGATTGGACTCTCCGATCGCGACGAGCGCGTTGGGCTCGTGATATGGAAACGGGCGAAGCAGCATCGCTCGCACGCAGCTGAAAATCGTTGTGTTCACGCCGATTCCCAGAGTGAGGCACAGCACGGCGGCGATCGCGAAAGTGGGATTCTTGATCAGCGTGCGGAGGGCGAACCGCAGGTCTTGGATCATGCTGAGCTCGAGCGTGATTGATGTCACGCAGTCGGACAGTCGCCGCGGCGCGATGGTTGAAGCGCCGTCGGATCGATGACGAGCTCGTTTACGAAACTTTATCCACCCCTTTGGGTCGTAGTGCTGTCCAAGTGGCGAGTGGTGAGTGGCAAGTGACGGTAATGAGTCATTTGCACTCACTACTCGG
>DATBBP010000365.1:0-3929 GCA_036270935.1 Gemmatimonadaceae bacterium | reverse complement strand
GCCGCGGCAGGGAGAATGGCCGGCCTTTTCGCGGCCGCGCTCGCGTTCTCCTTCGTGGCGTCGTACGGCGAAACGCTGCTCACAAGCCTGCTTGGCCAGCGCGTCATGCGCGACCTGCGTCACGAATTGTTTGCGCACCTGCAGGAGCTTCCGGTCGCCTTCTTCGATCGAAATCCGGTCGGTCGTCTCATCACGCGCGTTACGTCTGACGTCGAGTCGCTCAACGAGCTTTTTACCGCCGGCGTGGTGTCGGGAATGGGGGACCTGTTCACGCTCGTCGCGATCAGTGTTTTGATGCTCATCGCCGACTGGCGACTCGCGATCGCGTCGTTCGCCGTGATTCCGTTCGTCTGGATTACGTCGAGCATCTTTCAGCGATCGGTGCGCGCTGCCTACCGAGAGATTCGCACGCGGCTGGCTCGCATCAACGCATACTTGCAAGAGCACATCAGCGGGATGCGAATCGTTCAGCTCTTCGGTCGCGAGCGCGACGAGGCCCAGCGCTTCGACAAGCTGAATCGCGATCACCTCGATGCGCACCTCAAATCAATTCGCGTCTACGCGCTGTACTTCCCGGCAATCGAGATCCTGACGACCGTCGCGCTCGCGAGCCTGATCGTCGCGGGTGCTCGCCGCGTGGAGATCGGCGCGTTGACCGTCGGTACGGTCGCCGCGTTTCTCCAGCTCGTGAGGCGCTTCTTCGATCCTCTGCAAGATCTGTCCGACAAGTACAATATGCTGCAACAAGCGATGGCGGCCTCGGAGCGCATTTTCAGGCTGCTCGATACACCGGTGGCTCCAGGGACATCCGCGCTCGCGGCGAGCGAAGGCTCCTCGCGGCTCTCGGCGCGGAAGGTGACGGTGGAATTTCATGACGTGTGGTTCGCCTATGACATCGCGCATGTCGCGCGCACGAGCAGCACTACGGGCGAGCACTCGCCGGAGTGGGTCCTCAAAGGCGTGAGCTTCCGCGCCGAACCGGGACAGACCGTCGCACTGGTTGGCCACACCGGAGCGGGGAAGACCACGATCGTGAACCTGCTGCTTCGCTTCTACGATCCTCAGCGCGGACGGATCACGGTGAACGGCGTCGACATTCGCGCGATGCCGGTCGACGAGCTGCGATCACTCATCGGCTACGTACAGCAAGACATCTTCCTCTTCGCCGGCGACATAACGACGAACATTCGATTGTCGAATCCTCTGAGCGATGAGCAGGTGAGCACGGCAGCAGCGCGCGTCGGTGCTGATCGCATTATTCGACGGTTTCCTGACGGATACGGGCACGTGCTGGGGGAGCGCGGAGCATCGATTAGCGTCGGCGAGCGGCAACTCCTCTCATTCGCGCGCGCCATCGCTGCCGATCCGGCGCTTTTGATTCTCGACGAGGCAACGAGCGCCGTCGACAGCGAGATCGAGGCGGAGATTCAAAGCGCACTTGGTGTGCTGATGAGCGGACGAACAACGATCGCGATCGCGCATCGACTGAGCACCATCGTTGGGGCGGACGAAATCCTGGTGTTGCACCATGGGCAGCTCCGCGAACGCGGCACGCACCGACAGCTCATGGCGAAGGGCGGCTTGTATGAACGACTGTATCGATTACAGACAGGCGTCGCGAGCGGAAATGCGCGCATCACCGGGTCGAGCGCGCTCGTCAGCGGGATGTGAGCGATTCGCGTATCGTCCGTTGCGCGTACGCAACGAGTCAACTATCGCATTTCTCGCCGCTTGCGAGTGTCGGGGTGGCTGGCGTAGTTTCTGCCGACCCTGCTCGCTGCGCTCGCAGCTCATATAGGGTCGCGCGCCCTCCGCGCGCGACTTGGTCCGCCGCGCTACCGTAACTCGATGCCGGTCCTCCGAATCAATGACAGTCAACACACGCTCGGGCCTGGCAAGACGCGACTCGGTAGCGGTGCCGACGTCGACATTCGGATCTCGGACGATGAACGAATTGGGACGCAGGCGGTGATCGATTTCGCCGATGGGCAATCGGTGATCCAACGCAATGGCGACGCCGCGGTGAAGGTGAACGGCGTTTCGCTCGGCGCGGAGCCCACGCCCTTAATGCACGGCGACAAGATCGAGATCGCCGGGCGCGAGGTCTTCTATGCCGAAGACACCAAGGGTGGAACGACGCGCCACGTCTCGCAGAGCGAGGTTCGCTCGATCCTCGAGAAGCGACCCGGCGCGCCTCGTGCGACGGTTGGTTCCGGGGGTCGGCTCGTGTCACTCGTAGACGGCAAGGAATACATCGTATCCGAGCGAGGGGTCACGATTGGGCGCGATGCAAGCTCCGACGTCGTCGTCGCGCAGAACGAAGTCTCGCGCCGGCACGCTGAAATTCTTCCGTCGGAACGCGGATATTTACTGCACGATCACAGCACGAATGGCGTGTACGTCAACGGCGTTCGCGTGCTGCAATCGCAGATGCTCAATCGATCGGACGTCGTTCGCGTGGGCAGCGAGGAATTTCGCTTTTACGCCGACGTGATCATCTCGGGTACCATGCCGGCCGCGACGATGCCGGCTGGAGCAATGCCCCTGGCGCCGCAATCGCCGGCACCACCGGCTCCGGCTGCGTCCAGTGTGCGCGATGACCGCGCAACTGAATCGACGACAGGTCAAACTGCGGCGCCGACGGCCGCCGCTGCTCCGGCGGCTGCCGAGTCGGCGGAGTCGACACTTCGCGTTGCCGCTGTTCCCGACGAAGTTCCGGTTACACCGCCGGCAGCGCCGCCGTCGGCCTCCGATTCGACTGCTCCCCCTGCCGATTCGCGACCTCTCCTGGCGACTCTCGAGGTCATCAACGAGGGTGTATCGCGCGGCAATCGTTATGAAATTCGAGTTCCTCTCGCGCACGTCGGGCGCGGGTCGCACAACGACGTGGTCATCGACGACGACAGCGTCTCGGACATTCACGCCAAGTTGCAACGACGAGAGGATGGCTGGTATCTCATCGACCTCGCGTCGACGAATGGTACGTATGTTGGCGGCTCGCGCTTGACGCACGAACGACGACTCGATGGCGCGCCGGACGTGCGCTTCGGAGGAGTGAAGCTGACCTTCCGGCCGGGGGATGTCGCGGTGCCGGCGCCGAAGAGTACGCGCGCGATTGCGCAGACGCCGATCGATCGCAGCAAGCTTCCGCCGCGTCAGCCGCGACCGACCGCCCAGGCCAAGCCTGCACCTGTCGCGGAGCCCGCGCGCACGGCAAGTTCGACGTGGAAGTGGGTCCTCATTTTGCTCGCCGCTTTCGCGATTGCTTTTTACCTCTTGAAGAGCTGACGAGTTGATAGTGCGTCTGCTTCACGCTGCTCGGACCGATGTCGGAATGATCCGCTCCGGCAACGAAGACAATTTCGCGGCGGAGGCGGACGACAAGCGCGGCCTCTTCATCGTTGCCGATGGAATGGGCGGTCACGCTGCCGGCGAAGTCGCGAGCGAAATGGCCGTACAAATCGTACAGCGGGATCTCACCGGGATTCGCGATCTGGAGACGAACGGTGTCGATCGACAAATCAGCGACGCTCTCAAGAACGCGAACCGAAAGATCCACGAGCGAACGCTGATCGAGGTCGACAAGCAGGGCATGGGTACGACCGTGTCCGTGCTCATGATCGCCGGACGCCGCTATCTCATCGGCCAGGTTGGCGATTCGCGCGTCTATCTGCTTCGCGATGGAGCGCTCATGCAGCTGACGAAGGATCACTCGTATGTGCAGGAGCAGGTCGACGCCGGGTTCCTTACGCCGGAACAGGCGCGTTATCACCCGTACAGCAACGTCATCACACGATGCGTGGGCGCGAGTCCGGAGGTCGAGCCAGACGTGTATCGCGGCGAGGTGAAGCTCGGCGATGTCTTCCTCGTCGCGAGTGACGGCCTTACCGGGATGGTGGACGACCGTCGTCTTCAGACGCTGCTCATCT
>DATBBP010000364.1:0-7036 GCA_036270935.1 Gemmatimonadaceae bacterium | reverse complement strand
TTCCGTTCACGCGCCGGTAGTCGACCGCTTTCTTCAGGGTCCAGGATCGCCAGACGGCTTCGATCGCGCCCCACAGCTGCGCCGCGGGATCCATTGGGAAGTCCTTTCCGTGAGCCGCGCGCACGAGACTCTTGTATTCTTCCACCAAGTTGCGCAGCTCACCCTCGCTGAGCTCCGAGTCGGTGGCGACACCGGCCGTCAGACGCTTAGCCTTTAGAAGTTGCTCAAATTGCGCCGACGGGACGTGGAGCACGACGTCGCCGTACATCTGGATGAACCGGCGAAAGGAGTCGTAGGCGAACCGTGGACTACCGCTGTGATGTGCGAGACTCTGAACGGTGCGGCTGTTCAATCCCAGATTCAGAATTGTCTCCATCATCCCGGGCATCGACACGGGAGCACCGGATCGAACGGAGACGAGCAGGGGATCGTTCGGATCGCCGAACCGCTTGCCTGACGCCTCCTCGAGGCGCCGCATATGCTCGTCGACTTCCTGCTCGAGACCCGGGGGAATGCGACCCGCGCGGAGAAACTCTATGCAACAGCTGCACGCGATCGTGAAGCCAGGCGGCACGGGCACGCCCAGATTGGTCATCTCGGCGAGGTTTGCTCCCTTACCGCCGAGAATGGACTTCATGTCTTTCGTTCCCTCGGCTTTCCCCGCGCCAAAGGAATAGACATGCTTGTGACGCTTGGGCGTGGGCGATGGCTCGGCCCCCGCGCTTTTCGACAGCTCGGACGTCGGAACGCTCATGTGTACGCAGGTTAGTGCGTGATGTTGAAGGCGCTACTCAGCAGCCGCACCCAAATCGCAGTTTGTCCGGGTCCGTCGGCGGGGCCGTCGGATAATCGCCGGAGAAGCAGGCATGGCAAAAGCCGTGGGGACCTCCGGGCACCGCTTGCAGCATTCCCTCGAGTGAGAGATAGCCAAGCGAATCAACGCCGAGATCCTTCGCAATTTCGTCAGGCGTGAGTCGCGCGGCGATGAGCTCGTCGCGACTCGGCGTATCGATGCCGTAATAACACGGTCCGGTGACGGGCGGCGAGCTGACGCGCATGTGCACCTCACTCGCGCCGGCAGCGCGCACGAGCGCGACCAAGCCTCGAGTGGTCGTGCCGCGCACGATCGAGTCATCGACCATGACGACCTTTTTGCCCTGCAGCACTTCGCGCACCGGATTGTACTTGACCTTCACCTTGGCGTCGCGATCGGCTTGACTCGGCTGGATGAATGTGCGGCCGATGTAGTGATTGCGAATGAGCGCCAACTCGTACGGCAATCCGCTCTCTTCGGCGAAGCCGAGCGCGGCGGAGTTCGACGAATCGGGAACGCTGAAGACGAGCTCCGCGTTCGGCGCTGGCCATTCCTTCGCGAGACGGCGGCCGAGTGCGCGTCGTGCGCGATCGACGGACCCGCCGAACACGCGGCTATCCGGCCGCGCGAAGTAGACGTACTCGAACACGCACTGCTTGCGCTCGCGACGGGGGAGCGGGAAGCTCGATCGCACTCCGTCATTGTCGACCGCGATGACTTCGCCGGGCTGCACCTCGCGTTCGTACGTCGCGCCAACGATGTCGAGTGCACAGGTCTCGGACGCGAACACGATCGCGTCGCCGAGACGGCCCATCACGAGCGGACGCCAACCGCGCGGATCGCGCGCGGCGAGCAACGTGTCGCCGAGCGTGACCACCAGCGAGTATGCACCCTCGACTTCGCACAATGCTTCCGCCAGGCGCTCGTCGGCGCGATCGGCGTTCGACCTGGCGAGGCGATGAACGATGACCTCGGAATCCATGGTCGAGGAGAAGATCGAACCGCGATCCTCCAGATCCATGCGCAGCTCGGCCGCATTCGTGAGATTGCCGTTATGCGCCAGCGCAACGAAACCGCTGCGCGTGCGCGCAAGAACCGGCTGCGCGTTCTCGATCGATGACGAGCCCGCCGTGCTGTACCGCGTGTGGCCGATGGCTGTGATCCCGTGAACGAGATCGAGCTCGTCCGCCATCTTTGTCGACATCGTGCCCATCGATCTCACGGCGCGGGCGTCGCCCGCTTCGTTGATGCACACGACGCCAGCGGACTCCTGTCCACGATGTTGCAGCGAATAGAGTCCGAGCTCGGTGAGCCGAACGGCTTCAGGATGACCGCGAACGCCAAAGATGCCGCACATGAGACTAGACGGGACTCTCCGTAACCGCGCTCACGACTGCCGCGGCCGATTTGGTCATGATGTCAGGGATCGTTTCGTAGTATAGCCGATCGAGCCACGGCAATGACGCGACGAGCCGTTTGTCGCCAAAACGGATATCGAGTGGGGCATCGGCCGACGCAACCTCGCCGATTCGGGTAGCCGGGACTCCATGCCGTAGAGCGATCTTCTGTAGTGCAGCGGGATCGGGAGTCGAGATGATCACGCGTCCCTGCGCTTCGCCAAAGAACACCGAGCGTGCGGGAAGGTCCGCGAAAACCGAAAGATCGATCTTTGCGCCGAGAGGACGTCCGCGATCGATCAGACAGCACTCCGCGAGCGCGACGGCGAGCCCGCCATCGCTCGAATCATGCGCGGATCGAACGATGCCAGCTTCGATCGCAGCCAACACCGCCTCGATGAGGTCGCGTTCGGCGTCGAGATCGCAATGTGGCGGCGACCCGGCAACGACATTGTGTACACGGGCCAGGTACTCGGATGCGCCGAGCTCCGCGGTCGGTGTGCCGAGCAACACGATTGCATCGCCTTCTGTCGTGAAGTTCGAGCGTGTGATGCGATCGATATCGTCAATGAGACCGACCATGCCGATCACCGGCGTGGGATACACCGCGCCGCTGGGATTCTCATTGTAGAGTGAGACATTCCCGCCGGTAACGGGCGTGCCGAGCTTGTCGCATGCCTCGGCCATTCCGAGCGTCGCCTCACGAAGTTGGAAGTACACTTCGGGCCGGCGCGGGTTTCCGAAGTTTAGATTATTCGTAATCGCCATGGGCCGGCCGCCGCTGCAGGCGACGTTGCGCGCGGCTTCGGCAACCGCGATGCGCGCACCCTCTCGCGGATCGAGATAGCAATAACGGCCATTGCAATCGGTCTTCAGAGCGATTGCCCGGCGGGTGTTGCGAATGCGCACGACAGCCGCGTCTCCGCCGGGTCCGACGACCGTATTCGTGCGCACCGTCTGATCGTACTGACGGTACACCCACATCTTGCTCGCGATCGTCGGCGACGTGAGCAGCTTCTCGAGGGTCCAGCGCGGATCCGCTTCTTCGGGCCGCTCGGCAGTCGACCCGACGTCCCTCGCGCGCAGTTCGGCGATCTTCGGATCCTCGTACGCTTCGGGCGTGTAGGTCGGGCAGTCCGTGACGAGAGAGGTGCCGGGGAATTCGGCGACGACGCGCTCACCTTCCGTCACTCGATACACCGGCTCCGCGATGACTTCACCGATAACCGACGCCGTGAGATCCCACTTCTCAAGAATCGCAGCGACATCGCGCTCTCGTCCCTTGCGCGCAACGACGAGCATGCGCTCTTGGGATTCGCTCAGCAGGATCTCGTACGGTGTCATGCCGCGCTCGCGCACCGGCACCTTCGTGACGTCGATCGTAACACCGACGTCGCCGCGCGCCGCCATCTCGGCGGACGACGACGTGAGGCCCGCAGCGCCCATGTCCTGGATCGCGACGATCGCGCCGGATTTGATCAACTCGAGACTCGCCTCGAGCAGAAGCTTCTCGGTGAACGGATCTCCAACTTGAACCTGCGGCCGCTTCGCCTCGCTCTCCTCGGAAAGATCAGCAGATGCGAATGACGCACCGTGAATTCCGTCGCGACCCGTGCGCGCGCCGACCGCGATGATCGGATTGCCGACGCCCTGCGCGACGGCACGGATCAGATCGTCCTCGTGCAGCAGACCGACACACATCGCGTTGACCAACGGATTGCCTTCGTACGCTTCGTCGAAAGTGACTTCGCCAGCCACCGTGGGAATGCCGACGCAGTTGCCGTAGTCACCGATGCCCTTCACAACGCCGGCGAAGAGATACCTAACGCGAGCCGAGTCGAGCGATCCGAATCGCAGCGAATTGAGCAGCGCGATCGGGCGCGCACCCATCGTGAAGACGTCGCGCAGAATGCCGCCGACGCCGGTCGCGGCGCCCTGATATGGCTCGACGGCCGACGGGTGGTTATGCGACTCGATCTTGAACGCCACAGCGAGGCCGTCACCGATGGCGATGACGCCTGCATTCTCGCCCGGGCCCTGTAACACGTACGGCGCCTTCGTTGGAAGGCGCCGTAGCAACGGACGCGAGTGCTTGTAGGAGCAGTGCTCGCTCCAAAGCGCACTGACGATGCCTAACTCGGTGAAGGTCGGCGCTCGCCCGAGCATCTGCTCGATGCGCTGATACTCCTCGATTGTCAGCCCATGCTCGGCGACGAGCGCCGGCGTGATCGTCGGATCACCCGGGCGAGGAAGTGGACTGGGAGCTGGGTTCACCTTGCTTGGGATGATGGAAAATCTCGAGAATGTCGCTCATGAGGCGGCTGAACGGGCCGCGTGATTCATGAATGTGTCGAATCAAACCGATCTCGCCCTGATCGAGCCAGATACCATGGCAGTCTGGGCAGACGTCGACCTTCACGTCCTCGAAATCTCGCTCTTTTAGGTCGCCGCCGCACTTGGGGCACTTCATGAAGTGCTCGCGGCGGTCGAGCTCTCGGCGCTGGTCGTCGAGCAGCGACCGAATTTCCCTGATCAGCAGTGCGTTCTCACGTGCAAAGTATTCGTCTTCGTTGCGGGTAGGGTGGTCCTCGGTATGGCGATGCATGATCGTTTTCCAGTGGCTTTTAGGGCGCCCAAGTTCAGTTCTCGCGCCTCGTTCGTATTTGGTGTCGCACGCCTGTTCGCGCGCGCTCCCAGTTATACACATGGGCCACCTTCTTGTTCATCAGCGGCCCGGCGGCCGTTTGACAGCGGAATCATTGTGTGCTGAAGTCGAGTCCGCCCGTTTTGGTGAAAAGTTCGGTGGCTTCACCGGGATTCGAAGCGTTGCATTGATACTATCGTGCCGGACGGTATCCGCGTTCGCCGGTCGAACGCTTGGTGATTTTTTCTTGGTGGAATGCTTCGCCGGAGCAACTGTCTTCGCTGCCGAATCTGCCTTGGGCTTTTTTGCCGAATCCGGTTTCGCCGGAGCCGCCGTCGCGGAGTCGGTCTTTGGCGCGCCCGCCTGAACAACCAGTGTGTCGTCGTGGGGGCCTCGACGGTTGCGCGACGCAACCTCAGCGGGAATCGATTTCGGCGAGCTGCTCTTGCCGCTATAGCTGCGGTCTGCAGAGCGGAACATGGCGTCGACGACCGAGTCCTTCTGCAGGATGACGACGTCGTCCATTCCGCACTGCTTGATGCAGTCGTTGTGGTAGAACAGGTACTTCAAGTCGCCCGAGGTGCGGGACACGTCCGGCTGTCCCAGCCGCTCAACGACTTTCGCCTCCGACATACCGGGATCGATGGACTTCGACGCTTGCGCCCAGCTCGGCGTGGCAGTGACGCTGAGCAGAACGAAGGCGAGAGCAGCACGCAGCATGACCCCTCCTCATGATTTACGCGGCAACGCGCGAAAGTATGGACTCGAACACGCCCATTCCGTCGCTGGAGCCGAGGAGATCGTCCACCGCGCGCTCGGGATGGGGCATCATTCCGAGGACGTTGCCGGCTGCGCTCACGATGCCCGCTATTGCGTTCATCGATCCGTTGGGACTCCACCACTCGTCCGCGTCGCCGGGTCCGCCCACGTAACGAAAGACGACTCGACCCTCCCCTTCGATTCGGGCCAGGGTCTCGGCGTCGGCCGTGTAGCGGCCATCACCATGGGCGATGGGAATCGTGATCAGCTGCCCCCGATCGTACCGATTCGTGAAGAGGGTGTCAGCATTCTCGACACGCATTCGGACCGCCTCGCAGACAAACTTCAGGCTAGCGTTCCGCAGTAGGGCGCCGGGAAGCAGTCCTGCCTCACAAGCGATTTGAAAACCATTGCAGATTGCCAGCACCGGCGCGCCTCGTTCGGCATGCGCGACGACCTCGCGCATGATCGGACTGAAGCGCGCAATGGCGCCGGCCCTGAGATAGTCGCCGTAACTAAAGCCGCCGGGCAAGATGATCACTTCGCTGCCGCGAAGGTCATGGTCCTTGTGCCAGAGATAGACGGCTTCTTCGCCCAACGCGTCGACAACGGCATGATAGGCGTCGTAGTCGCAGTTGGAGCCTGGGAAGGTCACGATGCCGAACTTCATACCGTGCTCACGCTCGCGATCTCGAAGTCTTCGATGACGGGGTTAGCCAGGAGCTTCGTGCACATGTCGCGCGTCGTGCGCTCGGCCGCCGACTTGTCCGGGGCGTCCATCTCGACGACGAGATGGCGGCCGACGTGGACGTCTTGCACGGACCCGAACCCCAAGGTGTGCAGGGCATCCGTGACCGCCTTGCCTTGCGGATCGAGCAAGCCTCGACGTGGAACGATGTGCACCGCGATGCGAAAGCGACTCATTCGGTATCGTCCTTTGGCGCAGTTGAGGGAGGGGGAATCAACGGTGGCGGCTTTGGCGAGGAGACTGAATCGTTAGGCTGCGACGGGAGACGCTGCGGACGCTTGGGCGTTAGGCGATTGGGGCGCTCGTCGCGCGTCGATCGCTCGCCAGCGTCACCAGCGTTCGGCCGCTCGCCGCGACGCGGGTCTCCACGCCGACGTCGCCGACGTCGCCGGCGCACTGTCGAGACGCCATTGCTGTCCGCCTCGCTGCCCTCGGCTTGAGGCGACCCAACAGACGGTGTGCGTCGCATGGATGGTGAGGGGACCGCTGCGGCGAGCTCCTCCTCCGGCTCCAGCTGGAAGTACAGCTCCTCGGGCTGCGAGCGGCTGCCAATGAGACCGAGCACGATCCATTTCAGCGCGCCGTACAGGACGTAGGCGAGCAATGCCGGGAAGAAAAACTGCCGCGGACGGAAGAAGCTGAATACGATCGCGAGAAGAAGTAAAACACTCATC
>DATBBP010000363.1:0-11478 GCA_036270935.1 Gemmatimonadaceae bacterium | reverse complement strand
GCGCGCGGCGACCTCGGGGTCGAGCTGCCGTTCGAGGAAGTGCCCTACGCGCAGAAGCAGATCATCGCGCTGTGCAACCGGCTCGGCCGTCCCGTGATCACGGCGACGCAGATGCTCGAGTCGATGATCACGCATCCGCGCCCCACGCGCGCGGAAGCGAGCGATGTCGCGAATGCGATTCTCGACGGTACCGACGCGGTGATGCTCTCCGCCGAGACCGCGGCCGGCCAGTATCCTCGTCTTGCTGTCGAGGCGATGAATCGGATCATCGCCGAGGTCGAGAGGCACGAGACGACCTTCCAGCGCGATGGCCATCGTAGCGACGAGACGGCGATGTCGACGGAGTTCGCCATCGCCGCGGCGTGCAACGCGGCGTCGCGCATGCTGCGCGCACCGTGTTTGATCGTGTTCACGAAGAGCGGCTTCAGCTCGCGCGTCGTCGCGTCGCAGCGCCCGGCGGTGCCGATTCTCGTCCTGACCGATCAGCCGCGTACATACCGGCAACTCGCGCTCGTATGGGGTGTCCTTCCCGAGCTCGTGCCGCACTGCGACACATACGAGCAGATGGTGCGTCTCGCACTCGAGGTCGTTCGAAAGCGATCGCTGGCTCGAACGGGCGACCGCGTGATCGTGACTGCCGGTGTGCCGTTCGATGTGCCAGGGACGACGAACATGATGAAGGTAGAAACGGTGTAAGACGCGTGACGAGGCAAGCGGGATGCGGGGCGCGATGACTGCTCGCTACTCCCCGCACCCCGCAGCCCACACCCCGCATCCCGCGCATGCGCCTCCTTTTCCTCGGCACCGGCACCAGCTTCGGCGTCCCCATGTTGGGGTGCGGCTGCGAAGTGTGCCGTTCGGCGGATCCGCGCGACAAGCGAACTCGCGTCGGAGCGCTGGTCGAGACGGATGCTGGTACGAGAATACTGATCGACACACCGCCCGAGATGCGCCTGCAGTTGATCGCGGCGGGCATCGATCGCGTGGACGCCGTTCTCTTCACCCATGACCACGCCGATCACACCCACGGCATCGATGATCTGCGCGCGTTCACCGTTCGACGCGACGCTCCGCTCCCGATGTACGGCTCGGCCGAGACACTCGAGAGTTTGCGCCGCAAGTTCGCCTACATCTTCGATGATAGTCGCCCTGTGGCCGGTACGTCGAAACCGGAAGGACGCGCGCATGTCATCGAGCCCAACGCCCCGTTCACGGTCGGGGACGTCGAGGTTTTACCGGTTCCAATTCCGCACGGCCCCGTCACTGTTTTTGCATACCGAATCGGTTCGCTGGCGTATATCACCGATGCCAAGAGCGTTCCTCGTGACGCGATCGAACGCTTTCGGGGCGTCGAGGTCCTCGTGATCAATGCGCTGTTTCGCACCGAGCATCCGACACACTTGAGCATTCCTGAATCATTGCGCGTTGCCGACGAGATTGGCGCCGAGCGCACATACCTCATTCATCTCACGCATGACAACCACCATGCGGATCTCGAGGCCGAGCTTCCCAGAGGTGTTGCGCCAGCATTCGATGGGCTTACGGTACGAATCAACTAGCCCCTAGCCCCTAGCCCCTAGCTCTAGCCCCTCCGCTCGTGACTCTCCGTCTCGATTACACGAACTTCATGGCCGACGTCGTCTCTGGCGGGATCTCGTCCGCCGATTGGCGCGAGGCGTCAGCCAGCTTCGCGCGTGCGCACCAGGGCTTCGACCGTCGCCGCGCGGCGGACGAGCTGGGCTTCCTGGATCTGCCAGGCAACGCCGCGCTGCATCGACAGTCTACTGATTATGCCAAGCGCGTCCGCGGGGAATTCGACGACGTCGTAGTACTGGGAATCGGTGGATCTGCGCTCGGCCCAATTGCCCTGCGCACCGCGCTGCTCAAGCCGCAGTGGAACGCTCTCACGAAAGAAGAGAGGGGAGGTTGGCCTCGCCTCCATGTGCTCGACAACGTCGATCCGCGAACGATCGCCGCGCTGCTCGACCGTCTCGAGCTTTCGCGATCGTTGTTCATCGTCATCTCGAAATCAGGTGGTACCGCGGAGACGATGGCGCAGTATCTCGTGGTGCGCGGCCGTCTTCAGAATGCCGTCGGAAACGACACGCCGCGCCATCTCGTGTTCGTGACCGATCCGCAGAAGGGCGCGCTGCGCACTATTGCTCGCGCCGAGAACATTCCGGCGCTCGATATTCCGCCTAACGTCGGCGGTCGATACAGTGTGCTCACGCCTGTAGGCATCCTGCCCGCAGCGCTGACGGGTATGGATACTGCGGCGCTCCTCTCTGGCGCGGCCGAAATTGCCAAAGCCTGCGAGACGGAGTCACTCGCGAAAAACCCGTCGGGAACGTTCGCGACGTTGCAATTCCTCGCCGACACCAAGCTGGGGCGGCACATTCACGTGCTCATGCCCTACTCTGATCCGTTGCGAGACATCGCGGACTGGTTCGTTCAGTTGTGGGCGGAGAGTCTCGGAAAGCATCGCACGCCAGGCGATCCCGGCATCGGCCCGACGCCGCTCGCGGCGCTTGGGGCCACGGATCAGCACAGCAAAGTACAGCTCTTCATCGAGGGTCCGCCCGACAAGACCGTAAGCTTCATCGCCGTCGACGAAGAGGCAGTCAAGCTAGAGATCCCGAAATTGCACTCCGACGTGAAAGAGCTCGGGTATCTCGGCGGACACCGGTTGGGCGAGCTGCTCGATATCGAGCAGCGGGCGACCGCCGGCGCCCTTGCGCGTCGCGGTCGACCCAACCTCACGATTCACGTCGACAAGCCCGACGCGTGGCACCTCGGCGCCCTTTTCATGTTCCTCGAGATCGCGACCATCTACGCGGGTCAGCTGTACGGCATCAATCCGCTCGATCAGCCCGGAGTGGAATTGGGGAAGCAGTTTACCTACGCCATGTTGGGTCGCGCGGACGCCGAGCAAGCCCGACGGGAATGGAACATGCTCCCGAAGCCCGATGAGCGGTTCATGATTTGAGCGTTACAATCGTCGAGGCCTTGCACCACGTTTGAGGCTCCGACACCTTCTGAATTCTGAATCCTAGGTGCTGGCTCCTGGTCCCTAGCCCTTATCCCATTGTCATCCGCTTTCTCGGTTTTTGGCTCTGCGGTCTCCGTTCATGAAGGGCGCGTCGAAGTTGCCCGTGAGTCGGTCCTCGCCACCCCGGCCATGGACAAGCTCGCGCGCATGGCAGTTTTTGGCGACACCGAAGAGCGCGACTCGGCTCGCTGGCTGATCTGGGAGCTCGGTCAGGCGGTGGGTGTTCGACCCGCGTCGATCCAGGAGCTCTACATGGCGCGCGGTCGCGGTGAAATCCACGGCTTTACCGTCCCGGCGATCAACGTCCGCGGGATGGCCTACGATACAGCGCGCTCGATCTTCCGCACGGCCATTCGCATGCGAGCCGGTGCGTTTCTCCTCGAGATCGCGCGTTCAGAGATCGCGTACACCGATCAACGTCCGGCCGAGTATGTCGCGGTAATGCTTGCAGCGGCGCTCCGAGAAGGATACCGCGGCCCCGTGTTCATTCAGGGCGATCACTTCCAGGTGAACGCCAAGAAGTTTGCCGCCGATGCCCGCACCGAGGTCGAGGCGGTAAAGGCGCTCGCTCGTGAGGCGATACACGCTGGATTCTATAACATCGACATCGATACCTCGACACTGGTCGACATTTCGAAGGCCGATCTGGATCAGCAGCAAAAGCTCAATTATGAAGTTGGCATCGACATTCTCGAGGTAGTTCGGGAACTCGAGCCCGAGGGTGTGACGATTTCCGTCGGTGGTGAGATTGGCGAGGTCGGTTCGCACAACAGCACTGTCGAGGAGCTGCGTGCGTACATGGACGGCTTGTTGCGGAATCTTCCGCAGGGTATGGCCGGCGTTTCGAAGATCTCGGTGCAGTCGGGCACATCGCACGGCGGCGTTGTGCTGGCCGACGGTTCGATCGCCGATGTGAAGCTCGATCTCGACACGCTCGAGCGCCTGTCGAAGGTCGCGCGCGAAGAGTACGGACTCGCCGGCGCCGTGCAGCATGGTGCGTCGACGCTGCCCGATTCTGCGTTTCACAACTTTCCAAAGCGCGAAACCGCGGAGATTCATCTCGCGACGAACTTCCAGAACATGCTCTTCGACAATCTCCCGGTTGCGCTGCGCGACCAGATCTACAATTGGTTGCGAGAGAACGCGAAAGACGAGCGCAAGCCGACCGACTCGGATGAGCAGTTCTTCTACAAGACGCGCAAAAAGGCGCTCGGACCATTCAAGCGCGCTTTCTGGGATTTGTCAGATGACGTGAAGGCGCGCCTCGCGAGCGTGTACGACCAGAAGTTCGGCTTTCTCTTCGAACAGCTCGCGGTCGGTGGAACGGCGGCCGCCGTCACGCGTTATGTGAACGCGCCGGAACAGCATCGGCCGGCGCCGAGCGAAGCGACAGTTGGTGTCGCCGCGGCGCCCGACGACGCGGACGCCGGCGAGTAAGTGCTGGTGGAGAGGGACGTGACGAGTGCAGCACAACGCAATCCGCCGTTGACGCGTTCGGTCGACGAGCTCTGGCTCGACGTACTGCAGCAGATTAGTGCTCGCACCGCGCACGAGCTCAAGGGCGCACTCAACGGCGTCGCGGTGAATCTGGAAGTAGTGCGATCGCGATCGACGCGCTCGGACGCCGCCGCGCATTCCGTCGCGCCCTTTGCCACCTCGGCAGCCGACCAACTCGACGCTGTCGTTGAAATGTCCGAGGCGCTGCTCACCCTCGCGCGCGCGCCACGCGATCCGCTTGATCTCAGCGAGACGATCGACTGCTTCGCTTCCTTGTTGTCGCCCTCAGCGCGGGTAGATGGCTGCTCGCTGCGCTTTGAAGCGGTCTCGCGCGAAGCGGCCGCGGTCGCCGTGCGAGCGCCCGGTACGGTCGTACGGCTCGTGCTTGGCGCGGCGCTGCTTGCCGCGCTCGCACGCAAGGGCGACACTCGCTGCCGACTAGACGTCGGCGACGAGATCGTACTGCATATCGAATCCGCGGACGCGGAGGGCCCGCTCGTGCTTCCGGCGCACGTAGCGGCCGCGGCCGATGCGGCCGACATTCGCGTGCACGCCGAAGGGCAGGGCATGTCGTTGACATTTCCGCGCACGGCGGCGTCGCCGCGTAAGCGCACACACGAGAGAGCATGAAGCACGCAAACGCAAAGATTCTCATCGCGGACGACGAGAAGGCGATCACGACCGGCCTCGGCGCGATCCTGGGCGACGAAGGCTACGGCATCGAGATCGCCGAGGACGGCCAGAAGGCGCTCGATCGGTTAGCGAGCGAGAAGTTCGGCGTCGTGCTCGCCGATTTGAAGATGCCGAAGCTGGACGGCATCGGTTTGCTCAAAGCAATTCGCGAGCGAAAGATCCCGACCGAGTTCATAATGATCACCGGTCAGGGGTCGACTGAGCTCGCTATCGAAGCGATCAAGCAGGGCGCTGTCGACTATATCGAGAAGCCGCTAAACACGGAGCGTCTCAACAAGCTCAAAGCGCAGATTCCGAAGCTGCTCGATCAGTTCGCGTTGCAGGAGAAGAATCGCGAGCTCACGGCAAAGCTCGAAGGGCTCACGCACTACGGCGAGCTCACCGGACAATCGGAAGCGATGCGCAGCGTCTATCAGATCGTCGACGCCGCCGCGCCATCGAGCGCGAGCGTGCTCATTCTGGGCGAGTCGGGCACCGGCAAGGAGTTAGTCGCTCGGGCGCTTCACCAAAAGAGCGAGCGCGCGAAGGGACCGTTCTTCGCGCTCAACTGCGCGGCACTTCCGAAGGAGATCCTCGAGAACGAGCTGTTCGGCCATGAGAAGGGGGCCTTCACCGGGTCCACGAACGAGAAGCCGGGTGCCTTCGAGATGGCGAGCGGTGGGACGCTATTCCTTGACGAAGTCGCGGAGATGGCGACGGACATTCAAGTAAAGCTGCTGCGTGCGCTCGAGTCCCGAATGGTTAGGCGCCTTGGCGGAAAGAAGGAAATCCCCGTCGACATTCGCATCCTCGCCGCGACGAACAAAGACTTGCAAAAGGCCCTCTCTGACGGTGAGCTCCGCGACGACCTGTATTATCGGCTCGCGGTCGTCGAGATCTATTTGCCGCCGCTCCGCGAGCGCGCCGATGACATTCAGCTCCTCGCCAACGAATTTTTGGCGGATCATGCGTCGCAGAATGGCAAGAACCTAACGGGCTTCACCGACGACGCGTGGAACTGGATCCTTTCCTTCCAGTGGCCGGGCAATGTTCGCGAGCTGAAAAACGCGGTGCAACGCGGCGTGATCATGGCCCGCGGCGACAAGATCGGCGTCAACGATATGATTCAGCGCCACCTTCGAGGCGCACAAGAGTCTAGCGCGCTCACTATCTCCGTCGGCTCTACGACCGTTGCCGACGCGCGACGGCAGCTCATTCTCAAGACCTTTGCCTCGGCGGATGGCGACGTGTGGCGCACGGCGAAGCTCGCGGGCGTGTCGGCGGACGAGGTCCGCCGCGAAATCCTCGCGCAGCTGGACGTTGGTGGGTCGGACAACGGCACCGTGGTGGCGGATGCCGAGGCACGAATTGCGCGGAAGACTGACACTATCGCGGCGGCACGCGGAGTGGCAAAGGGGAAGCCGCCAAAGAAGAAGTAAACGATCACCAACCAGAGATCTCTCATGTCGCGGTCGTACGACTTCGATGACGACGAACCATACGTCATCATCGAGAAGCAGTCGGGAACCCTGAGCTCCTTCTTCATCGGCCTCGCGATCGGCGCGGGGGTCGCGCTGTTGTTCGCGCCTCAGAGTGGCGCGCGAACACGCCGCGGCATCCAGCGTCGCGCAAGGCGCGCCCAGCGCGCGGCGCGACAGGTGGCGAACGACGTCACGGACACGGTCGTCGACACCTTCCAGGATGCGCGCCGCCGTGTGGAGGAACGCATCGATTCGGCTCGTGAGGCAATCGAGGTCAAGAAGGAGCAGGTGCATCGCGCGATGGAGGCCGGGCGTGCGGCAGCGCAGCAAGCGCGCGAAGAGCTGGAGCGCCGCATTGCCGAGACGAAGGCGTCATATCAAACGGATGCGACGGCCGCAACATCGACGCGTGCCGTGTCCCGGCGCCAGTCGAAGGCCGCGGTCGCTGCACAACGAGCCGATGACGAGGCCGAGGAGACGTGAGTAGCGCTGGCGTCCCCGCGGAGGCGGGCACGCCCTTACCGCCCGCAACGCGGGCTAGCGCAAGGTCGCAGAAGCGACCCGCCATCGTCAGCTTCGGCTGGACGTTTCGCGACTACGCGAAGCGTGTCTGGGATAACAGCTCCGAAGACAATGTGCTGTTTCTCGCCGGTGGAATCGCGTTCAACATCCTGCTCGCAGCGGTGCCATTCTTCCTGCTGCTGATCGCAGGCGTTACGTATTTGCTTCCCGTTCTGTACCGGGGCAAGGTCGATTCATCCAGCGCGGTTTCGTTCTTCATCGATCGCCTGTTGCCCGCCCACGAAGAGTCACCGACGTCGCCGATTCACAAACTCGTAACCGACATTCTTCGCACGCGAACGACGTTCACGATATACGGCGCGATCGGTTTCATCTGGTTTTCGACGCGCCTCTTCGGCTCGTTGCGCACGGTGCTCGCCGAGGTGTTCGACATCGAACACGAGCGGGGCATTATCCAGGGGAAGCTGTTCGACATTCAGCTCACGATCGTGGCGACCTTGCTGTTCGTCGCCAGCACCGCACTGAACACCTACCTCTCGATCGTGACGCGAAGCGGCGTTCAGTTCCTCGGGAAGCTCGGTCTGCAACACGATGTCATGGGCGGCGTAGAGTATTGGACGGGCCGCGCGCTCGCGTTCGTATTCATCGCCTGGATGTTCTTCGCGCTATACAAGTATCTGCCCGTTCGGCGTGTGCGATGGCGCAGCGCGTGGACGGCAGCGCTGTTCACGAGCGCGCTTTTCGAGTCGGCGCGGTGGATTTTCAGCGCGTATGTGCGGACGTTCAACCCTGGCTCACTCTACACCGGCACGCTCACCGCGATCGTCATCATCGTCTTCTGGACCTACTACGCCGCGCTGATCTTCATCCTCGGTGGCGAGGTCGGGCAAGTGTATGAGCTACGGCGAAAGCGCAAGCTGCAGCGAGAAGTGTTTAGCTAGAAGGGCTAGGGGGCTTATGCGTCAAACACCACGCGCCACGCGCCACGCGCCACGCAGTTGGTCCAAAGGTTGCCTGCCAAGCGAGGTGAGCCTTCCCTCGATGGAGACTGACCATGCGAACCATAGCTCTCGTCGCACTCTGCACCCTCGGCTTCGTCGCTGCGTGCAAGCGGACGGATGACGGAAAGTTCGTCATCGAACGCCCGGGTGAGATCGATGTGAAGATGAAGAACGATACGCTTCACGTACCGAGCATCGGCACCGTGAAGGATACCGTGACGACTCCGTCGATCGGTGTGCAAGAGGAAACGGTGATCGTCAAGAAGCCGGTGATCGGCAGCAGGAAGACGGAAATCTCGAAGCCGGTCATTAAACCGTGAGGTGGTGACTGGTAGTTGGTTGCTGGTTGCGGGAATTCAGCTACGACCAATCAGCAATCACCAGCTTCCAGCCACGCTTACCTCGGGCTATATTTCGGGCGTCCCAGGTCCCGGAGGGCGAGAGCCTTCTAACTCCGTCAGGACCCCGAAGGTAGCAGCGGCATGAAGTGTCTCTTGTCGCTTCGGTCGGCCTGGGGCATTCGCGCGGGGATGATTGCTCATCGAGCGACATCCCCGCGCGAGTTTTTTTGCTCCCGTTCGACGCCGCGCAGTAAATTCCGCGACGCTGGACCTCTTGCCTCTCCCCTCGACTCTTCGCGCGATGGCCCTCGCTCTCGCTCGCAAATATCGCCCAAAACGCTTCAGTGACGTCGCCGTGCAGTCGCACGTATCGGCCACGCTGAAGGGGGCGATTGCGCGTGGACGCGTCGCGCACGGCTACCTCCTGTGCGGGCCGCGCGGCGTCGGCAAGACAACGCTCGCGCGCGTTCTCGCGATGGCGCTCAACTGCGAGCACCGCGGTGAGGACGGCGAGCCATGCGGCGTGTGTGTCTCGTGCGAGCGAATCTGGAGCGGCTCCTCCAGCCTCGACGTCGTCGAGATCGACGCGGCGTCGAATCGCGGCGTCGACGACGCACGCGAGCTGCGTGAGCGCGCGATGTATGCGCCCTCGGGCGACGAGCGGTACAAGGTCTACATCGTCGATGAAGCGCACATGCTCACTCGTGAGGCATGGAACGCGCTCCTCAAGATTCTCGAGGAGCCACCGCCACGCGTCGTCTTTGTCTTCGCGACCACCGAGCCACAGAAGATCGCGCAGTCGGCCGCGCCGGTACTGAGCCGTCTTCAACGATTCGACTTCAAGCGGATTGGCCCAGGCGAGATCAAGAATCGACTCGTCACGGTCCTCGCGAACGAGTCCATCGACGCGGAGCCTCAGGCGCTCGCGAGCATAGCGCGCGCAGCCGACGGCTCGATGCGCGATGCGTTGAGTCTCACCGATCAGGTGCTCGCGATGGGCGACGGCCGCGTGACCGCTGAGCGCGTTCGCGATGCACTCGGTCTCGTGCCCGAAGACGAGTTTCTCACCTTGCTCGATCTCATTGTCGATCGGCGTGCGGGCGACGTCTTCACGTTCGTGGGGCGACTTGCTGATTCCGGAATCGATTTCGGTCTCTTCCTGAGCGGTCTTGCCGACATGCTTCGGGCGCAGCTCGCGATTCTGCTCGGTGGAGAGCTGCCGGAACTTCCCGAGCGCGTGCGTGAGCGGCTGGCCGAACGTCGTTCGCGCTGGGCAGCGCCAGATTTGCTGCGCATGCTCTCTGCGATCGGTGAGCTCGAGCCACGCTTTCGTAAGAGCGGCCAGCAACAGCTACTCGTCGAAACGCTTCTGGTTCGCTTCGCTCTGCTCGATCGAACCGTCGAGATCGAGGATTTGCTTCGCGGCTTGAGTGGTGAAGGAGGAGAGTCCTCGGCGACACCACCGCGGCGACCCGCGATGAGCCAGGCGCCCGGCGCCGCGCGACGTCCGTCACGCGAATCCGCTCCGCTGGCTGGTGCGGACCAAACGCTCGCACCCCCACCGCGTGCGATGCCTGACGAGCGCCCAGTCGTCGCGAGGCCGCCGGCGTCGCTCGCTGACGTCGCGGGTTCGCCGGCGCCAACATCGGCAGTAGCGTTAGGCGCCGCCCGGGAACCGCTCGAGGTCACTCGCCTTACCGGCCGCTGGGACGAGATCGTGGCGCAGCTTCGGGGCGACGGCAAGCGAATGCTCGCTTCGGCGCTTCAGCACGCGATGCCGATTTCGGTCACTGCCGCTGGCGACATCACGATCGAGCTCGACACGTCGCACGAGTATCTCGCGCCCGCTGTCGAATCGGGACGCTTCGACATCGTCGCCGCGATTCGCCAGCGATTTCCCGACGCGCGCGCGGTGAAGTTGCGTCAGGATCCGGAGCGTGCTGCCGTTGCTCCGGCGAGAGTCACCGATGAAATGGTACGCACCGATCGATTGAATGCGCTCCGTCGCCGCGACCCAATCCTTGGCGCCGCGATCGACGCGTTGGATTTGGATGTGATTGAGTAGGGGCTAGGGGCTGGAGGAATAGGGGCTAGGTGCCTCTATTGAGCGCCCTGGCCCTATCCCCTAGACCCTAGCCCCTCCGCCAGATGCGTGACTTCATGAAGATCCTGCAGCAAGCGCAGGAGATGCAGGGCAAATTTCAGAAGATCCAGGAGGATCTTCAGCAGATCACTGTTACCGGCACTGCGGGCGGTGGCTTGGTGAGCGCCGAGGTGAGCGGCACGGGCCAGATTCGTCGCGTTAAGCTCGATCCGTCTGTGATCAACCCGGCCGATCCCGAAATGCTCGAGGATCTGATCGTCGTTGCTCTCGCCGACGCGCAGAAGAAGGCCCAGGACGAAGCACAGGCCGAGATGGGCAAGCTGACGGGCGGCCTGAACTTGCCGTTCAAGCTTCCCTTCGGGGGCTAGCACCTAACACCAAGAACCTCACCGCGGGACTCTCCCTCCATTGTCGGTTATCGACGATCTCGCCTCCGAGCTCGCTAAGCTGCCGGGTATCGGCCGCAAGACAGCGCTCCGCCTCACGTACCATCTGCTCAAGCAACCAGCAGAGCAGAGTCGCCGGCTCGCCGACGCGCTCGTCGCGCTGGGCGACCGCGTCCGTCCTTGCGAGCGGTGCTTCAATCTCACCGAAGGTGAGCTGTGCGCCATTTGCAGCGACCCACGGCGTGATCCGTCGCTGATCTGTGTCGTCGAGGAAGCATCGGACATCGGCGCCATCGAGCGTGCCGCTGAGTTCCATGGTCTCTACCACGTCCTCGGCGGTCGCCTGTCACCCCTCGACGGAATTGGGCCTGAAGATCTGCACGTAGAGGATCTCGTTCGTCGCGTTGCGTCGCACGAGATCAAGG
>DATBBP010000362.1:0-5186 GCA_036270935.1 Gemmatimonadaceae bacterium | reverse complement strand
GGGGGAGACGGCTCAGGAATAGGGGTAGGGGCTAGGAGGGCTAGGGCGAGCGATCTAGCACACGGCGATTAGAAAGGGCCTGGACTGACCGCTCACGTCTCACGGCTCACGGAAACTCTCACAGCTCGTCTCCCTTCTCGCCGGAAGTTCCGCGATGAACCGGAATCAGGCCAACAGATCCTGCTCTCAACATCTCTAAATACAGTCCACTAGCACCTTCCACAGCATGGCCAACAACTACGCGCCCCTCGCCGGCATCGCCACAGACGGCAACGCCGCGCGCATCGGGTTTTCCGTCGACGAGAACGTCCGGCGCCTCCTGCGCTTTCATTGGGTGGAGCGCCGGCTCATGGGCATCCTCGTCGCGCACCTAACGAGTGAGCCCGTGTGGGAGGTGAAGTGCGCGCTCGCACTGCATCAGTGGCAGTGCGCCGAGCACGTCGACGCACTGCGACGGCGGATCGCGGAAATGCGCAATCCCGTACCACGGCTCGACGCCGCTCCCGAGAACGATCCGACCGCCGCGGCGCTCGACGCCTTCCTCGGTCAAGTAGACGCCGCGCGCGACACAGAGGAGCTCCTCGCCGGCGTCTACGTCGTGCTCTACCCTGCCCTCGCCGCTGCCTATCGAGAGCACCTCGAGCGCACCAACCCACTCGTCGATTATCCAACGCGGCGGATCCTGCGGTTCGCGCTCGTCGATTTGGAAGAGGCTGTTGAGTGGCGAGTAGCGAGTGACGAGTGGCGAGAGGTGCCCCACGCCTGGATCGACCATCTACAGGCGTACCTTGCTGCCGCGGGCGGCGTGAGCGGCGATGCAGGGGTCAAGCAGCTTGACCTCACTCGCCACTCGCCACGCCTCACGCGCCACTCATTCCACCCGCAGCGCGACGATCGCTTCCACGGGCAGTACAACTTCGAGTTCGCGCCGCATCTCGTCTACAACGTGCCCGAAGTGCCCGCGGACGAGCGCAATCTCGCTCTCGTCTGCAAGCGCGCGCTCGAGATAGACGTCCCCGAGATGATGGCGTCGTTCATGACGGAACGCACCGAGCAGCCATGGGAGTTCTATCGGGATTACTCGCGCCAGCTCTGGGACGAGGCGCGGCACGCGATGATGGGAACGGTCGCGCTCGAGGCGCGCGGCGTCGATTGGAAATCCGACATACCACTCAACGTCAGCTTCGCGTTGCGGCTCAATCTCCACGCGACACCGATCGAGCGGCAGATCATGCTCTACGCAATTGAGCAATCACTCATGCCGGGCGAAACCGGGAAGCGCTTCGAGTACGAAACTGCCCTCGCCGCTGGTGACGCGCTCTCGGCGCATTTCCAGGATTACGACTGGGCGGACGAGGTGCTCCACGCGCAGATCGGCCGGCGGGCGCTCAAGCGCGAGGGGATCTCGAGCGACGAAGCCTGCGATCGCGCAAAGGAGATTCACGAGAAGACATGGGGCGCCCTCGACCAATATCGTTCGCTCGATGAGCAACATGATTGGTGGCCCGAGTTTGTGCGGAAAGTTCTGGGCAAGGAGAGCGCTGCACAGAGCCGCCCCGGGTTGAATATTTTCTCCGAGTGATCTCAGTCACGAAACGACCCTCATTGTCATCCTGAGTGCAGCGAAAGATCTTGCGTCAATTGTTAATGGCAAGTTTCTAGCAACACATGCTAGATCCTTCGCTTTGCTCAGGATGACAATCGGACTTTTCTCTCTATGACAATCTCACGACGCTCATTTGTTCTGAGTGCCGGAACGACATTGGCGCTGGCGGCATCGCCGCGGTTGGTGTTGCCCTGGCGCCGGCGGTACTCGGTCGTCATTCGCGGTGGGACCGTCTTCGATGGACTCGGGAGCCCCGGCGTCGAAGCGGACGTCGCGATCGAGGACGGACGTATCGTCGCGATTGGCCAGAACCTCAAGGACGAAGGGGCCGTCGAGATCGACGCGCGCGGCATGGCGGTCGCGCCGGGCTTCATCGACATCCATTCGCACGGCGATGGTTCGCTTTGGGAGGATGCGCGCTCGGAGTCGATCGTTAGGCAGGGCGTGACCACCATCGTCGTTGGACAGGACGGCTCGTCCCGCGCCCCGATGGGAAGTGCACCGGACGAAGACAACGGCCGGCACGCATTCTCGGACTTCAAGGCGTTCTGGCAATCACTCGGCACGCTCAAGCCGAGCGTGAACGTCGCGTCGATGGTGGGCCTCGGTACCGTGCGCGGCATCGTCATCGGCAACGTCAATCGCCGGGCGACGCCTGACGAGATCGCGCGCATGACGCAGCTCGTCGAGCACGCGCTCGCCGATGGCGCGTGCGGCGCGTCGTCGGGGCTCGAGTACACGCCCGGCGCATTCGCCACGCGCGACGAGCTGATCGCGCTCTGCAAGCCGCTCGCGTCCCGACGATTGCCGTACGCGACGCACATGCGGAACGAGGACGACCACGTCGTCGAAGCGGTTGACGAATCCATTGCGGTCGCGATGGGCGCGAACTGCCCGCTTCAGATCTCGCACCTCAAGACGGAGGGCCCGCGCAACTGGCACAAGCTGGACGAGATCTTTGCGCACATTCATCGCGCGCGTGGCGCGCTGGAAATTGCCGCCGTGCCCGCCGGCGAGAGCCGGAAGGGTGCGACGCCGGCCAAGAAGGGCGGGTCCGCTTCCTCACGTAGCCGTCGCGCAACCGTGCAGAAAGCCGCGACGAGCTCTGCCGACGCGCCGGGGATCGACGTCGCCTTCGATCGCTACCCGTACATCGCGTATCAGACAGGGCTGAGCAATCTCTTTCCCGTGTGGAGCCGCGACGGCAGCACCGAAGATTTCCTGCGTCGTCTCGACGATCCGGCGACGTCGGAGAAGATTCGTCGCGAGACGGTGGCCAAGGTCGAGCTCATCGGCGGCTGGGACAACGTCGAGATCAGCGGCATCACGAACTACGCCGACATGGCGGCCGATGGCAAGCGCGTCGGTAGTTTTGCAAAGACTCAACAGCTGGAGCCCTATGCGCTGGCCGTCGCGCTGCTGCAGCGCGGTAAGGGAAACGTGGGCATGGTCGGCTTCGCGATGAGCGAGGACAACCTCGACCGCATTCTCGCGCATCCGCAGGGCATGGTCTGCTCCGATGGCGGCGCTTATGCTCTCGACGGCCCGACGCACAAAGGCCATCCGCACCCTCGCGGCCTCGGCACGTTTCCCCGTGTGTTAGGCAAGTACGTGCGCGAGAAGAAGGTGCTCACGCTCGCGAGCGCGATTCACAAGATGAGCGGGCTTCCGGCATCGCGCCTCGGGATCAAGGATCGCGGGCGCCTCGCGCCCGGGATGGCAGCGGACGTCGTCGTTTTCGATCCATCGACGGTCGAGGACAAAGCGACGTTCGAGGATCCGTTTCAGTATCCGGTCGGGATCAAGGCCGTCGTTGTCAACGGGGTCGTTGCGCTAAGAGAAGGGCAGCGCGGCAACGAGCGATCCGGCCAGGGGCTCCCGACTAGGGGCTAAGGTCGCAGGGGCCAGGGCCTGCGGCAGAAGTTTGTGTGCTTAGCACCCAGGCCCCGAGTCCCTAGCCCCTTCGGCTACGAGCGCCATTAGCTGATCTATGTCCGCTTCGCTCGTCCGCCAGTTGTGCGTGCACATCCGAAGCGAGAACATCCCGTTGACTTTCGTCGACGAGATCAGGAAGCGCTCGTTGACGCGCGCGTTCACCAGCTCGTTGAGCGCATCGAGCTCGGCACGGTCGTCCACACCGCGCGGGTGAACCCGGAAGCACAGAATCCCGAGCTGCGCCGGTGACAACACCTCGAGCGATTCCTCGCGCCTAACGATTGTCTCCGCATACTCGGCCAGCGTGATCCCACGCTCGATCATAGCGCGGATCGGCGCCAAGCCGAACGTCCGCACCGAGAGCCAAATCTTGAGCGCGCGCGAATAGCGCGACAGCTGCTCCCCGTAGTCGGCGAAATTGACTTCTTCGTCTCCCGGCGCGACGTCCTTGAGGTACTCGGGAAATATGTGAAAGGCTGACTTTAGCGTCCCGGGATCGCGCGCGAGCAGACCGGCACACTCGAACGGAACGAAGAGCCATTTGTGAGGATCGAGAACGAGCGAGTCCGCGCGCTCGATTCCCTGCAGCAGCTCACCGCCGCGCGACGTGACTGCGGCGAAGGCACCGTACGCTGCGTCGACGTGGAGCCACAGCGACTCGTGCTCGCATAGCTCGGCGATGCCGGATAAGTCATCGACGGCACCCGTATTCGTCGTCCCCGCGCTGGCGACGACGCAAAACGGAACGAGCCCCGCCGCGCGATCGGCCGCGACGGCACTCTGCACGGTGTCGGCGCGCAGACGCCAGCAGTCATCCGTCGGCAGCACCCGGACGTTCTTTCGCGAGATGCCCGCCATCCACGCCGCGCGCGCGACTGCCGAATGCGCTTGCGTCGACGTGTAGAGCGTGAGCCGAGGAAGGAGTGCGGCGTCCTCGCCTACACGCGCATGCCGCGCGGCGACAACGGCCATCAACGTCGCCGTCGAGCCGCCGGAGGTGAGCAAACCACTCGCGCCGTTAGGCATTCCCAGCCATTGCCGGAACCAGTCGAGCACGACGAGCTCGATTTCGTTCGGTCCCGAAGCAATCGGCCACACGCCGGCGAAGATGTTGTACCCAGTCGCGAGCCAATCACCGAGCACGGATGGGAATGTAGGAATGCTGGGGACATAGCCAAGGAATCGAGGGTGCGGCTCGCGCGCATGGTACGGCAATACGCGTTCGGCCAGCTCGTCGAGCGCACGATCGAAGCCGATTCCTTGCTCGGGCGCGGTCGGCGCAATCGCGCCGACGATCCGCTTGGAATCACGACGGGAGAGCGAGGTGCGTACCGGTTGCTCGCGCAAGGACGCGAGATGAGCGGTCACGAGCTCGGAAACGCGCGCCGCCATCGCGCGCATCGTTTCGAGGTCGACTTCGAGCGGCGAGATCCATGCTTCGGGCATGCGGGGAGAAGCTAATGGAGTGTCTGCCTCGAGCGGCAAGCGGTGTCGAGATCGTGATGGCATCGTGAAGGGCCGTTGAAATCACCGACACGGCCCAGAAACCACCGACTAAAGCCGTGAGACGACTAATCCCTCTTGATGAATTGCTCCTGGTGGATGCGATTAGTCGAGCCAACTCGCTCTTTGTCAGCGGTGCGAG
>DATBBP010000361.1:0-1574 GCA_036270935.1 Gemmatimonadaceae bacterium | reverse complement strand
TTCCACGCGTATAGCCATCTGCCGATCGGCGCCAAGAGCGATATCGAGAACGTGCCGATCGACAAGCTGCAGGCGTTCTATCACAAGCAATATCAGCCCGACAACGCGGTGGTGATGATCGCCGGAAACTTCGACGAGACGCGCGCCCTCGCCCTGGTGGAGCAGAAGTTCGGCGGCATCCCGCGGCCGACGCGAGTGCTCGATCAGCCCACCACGGTCGAGCCGACCCAGGACGGCGAGCGGATGGCGACCATCCGTCGCACCGGCAACGCCCAGCTCGTGATGGCCTACTATCACGTGCCGGCTGGCACGCACACCGACTTTCCCGCCATCGATGTGTTGACGCGTGTGTTGGGCGATCCGGCATCGGGTCGCCTGCAGAAGAGTCTCGTCGAGACGAAGAAAGCGTCGGCGGTGCAGGCGAACAATCTTCAGCAGCACGATCCGGGCGGTCTGTTCATGGTCGCTCTGTTACAGAAGACTCAATCCGTGGACAGCGTCGCGGACGCGATGTACGCAGTGGCGAACGAGATTGCGACGACGAAGCCAGCGACCACTGACGAAGTCGAACGCGCGAAAACGGAAGTGCTGAAGGGCTTCGAGCTCGCGCCGACGAACAGCAGTCGGTTTGGCCTGGAATTGAGCGAGTGGATGGCGATGGGCGACTGGCGTCTCTTCTTCTATCACCGCGACCAGGTGAAGAAGGTGACGGTGCAGGACGTCCAGCGCGTCGCGAGCCTCTATCTCAAGCCCTCCAATCGGACCGTCGGTCTCTTCGTTCCAACCGACAAGCCGGATCGCACGGAGATCGCCGCCGCGCCAAGTGTCGATTCGCTGCTCAGGAATTACAAGAGCGACGCCGTGGTGGCGACCGGCGAGGCCTTCGATCCTAGCCCGACGAACATCGAGGGTCGCGCGCACCGTAGCGCACTCAAATCGGGACTCCGTCTCGCGCTGCTGTCGAAGAAGAATCGCGGCGAGGCCGTGTCGGCGATCGTGAGTCTGCGCATCGGCGATGAAAAAACGCTCACGAATCGAGGTGCGGCGCCACTGCTCACCGCGCAGATGCTCCTGCGCGGCACAAAGGCGCTCAACCGCCAACAGCTGACCGACTCGCTGAACAAGCTGAAAGCGAAGGTCGCCATTCTGACGCCGACGCCCGGCAACATACGGGTGACGATCGAAACGACCCGCCCGACCTTCGTGGCAACGCTCAAGCTGGTTGGCGACATGTTGCGACGTCCGGCAATGGATTCGACGGAGCTCGAGCAGCTGCAGCGGGAAACCGCCGCCATGTTCGAGGGTCAGCGAAGCGAGCCGACTGTTCTTGGCCAGATCGCGTTCGCTCGCGAGCTGCTGCGCTACCCCAAGGGTCATCCCCGGTACGTGCCGCTGCCTGACGAGCAGATCGCGCTGGTGAAGGCGGCGACGATTGCGGAGATTCGCAAGTTCTATACGGCGTTCTACGGCGCCTCGGCTGGTGAGCTGGCCGTCGTCGGTGACTTCGACGAGGGCGAGGTCGCACGTGTGGCCGATGAGGCGTTTGGCGGCTGGAAGAGCTCGACCCCATTCAA
>DATBBP010000360.1:0-6674 GCA_036270935.1 Gemmatimonadaceae bacterium | reverse complement strand
TCGCGTGCTAGCAACAGCCTGCCGGTCGGATGCGCGAGCACGGTGAGGAAGGGATCCTCCAACGCGCGAAGCACGCGCTCGGTCATCGCCGGTCCGTCCATGCCGAAACGAGAGTGAATCGAGCCGATGACAAAATCGAACTGCGCAAGCAGCTCAGCGTCGTAATCGAGACGACCGTCGGCGAGGATATCGGCCTCGATGCCCTTGAGCACACGCAAGTTCGTCAGGCCTGCATTCAGCTCGTCGATCTCCTCGAATTGCGCGAGGACCCTTTCTCGCGAAAGACCGGATGCATAGAACGCCGCCGCGGAGTGATCCGAGATGCCGAGATAGCTCCAACCGCGCGCCTGCGCTCCACGCGCCATCTCGGCGATCGTGCTCCTGCCGTCGGAGTACACGGTGTGGCAATGAAGCACACCGCTGATGTCGGTCGGGACGAGCAACTCTGGGAGAGAGCGTCGCGCCGCGGCATCGACCTCACCTTCGGCTTCGCGTAGTTCGGGCTCTATGTAGGCGAGATCCGCGGCGCGATAGAGCATCTCTTCGTTAGGCAGGTCGAGGAGACGGTCTCCGTCGAGCACCTCGTCACCGACGAGAGTGAGTCCGCGCTCGGTAAGCCGCAGCCTAACGAGCTCGATGTGCTCCTCGCTGCCCGTTGCGCGCCAGAGCGCAACCCCAAATCGCGCCGCAGACACGCAACGAAGATGCAGTCGCACGCCGTCGACGAAGCGAATCTCCACCGTGTCGCTACCCTCGCCGGCCGCCTCTCGCACGCCGTTGATGCGTGTAAACGAGCTCGCCACGCGCGCGGGGATCGCCCCTGGTGTGCAGCGCGCCACGATCGAGGCTGCCCCCGCGACCTCCCGATGCCTGCGAATCGCGCCTGCGATCACGGCCTCATCGATCTCGGGGTGCTCGCGCACAACCGCGAGCAAATGCTCGGCCTCCACTCGCGCGCGCGGGTATAGCTCGAGCTCACCCGTCTCACGAGAGAAAGCAATTCCCTTGAGAACTCGCTCGGCCGTCTTGGGACCGAAGCCGCGAATCTTCGCGAGCCGTCCGTCGCGTGCGGCTTCCTCGAGCTCCACGATGTCGGAGATCTCGAGCTCCTCATAGATCTTGTGAATCTTCTCTGGGGAGAGACCGGGGACTTTCAGCATTTCCAGCAATCCCTCGGGCGTCGTCTCGCGAAGCTGATCGAGATAGCGCGACGAGCCCAGCTCGACGAGATCACGGACGACGGAAAGCGTGGCCGGCCCGAGTCCACGCACCCGGCCGATCTCACCCGAGGCCACGAGGGGCGCGATGTCATCAGTACCAAGAGCGAGAATGCCCTTCGCCGCCGTTTCGTACGCGCGTGCCTTATAGCGATTCTCGCCGCGCAGCTCGAGATAGGCGGCGATCTGAGAAAGGGTGTGGGCGGCGGAGCGACTGTCGACCATCCGGTACTAGGTGTTAGGTGCTAGCAGGCTTTTCGGAGAAGCTAGCACCTAGCACCGAGCATCTAGAGCATCCAACACTTCACGAACCCTCTACTCCCGCGTAGCTCTTGAGCCGGTCAATCAGCTCGTGCAGTTGCTTCTCGGTGAGATCGATTTCCTGCGCGGCGCCGTCCATGTCGAGGAGACCGGCGCGCATCGAGATTGCGACCTGGTTCAGGTACCGGATCTTCGAGAGAACCTCTTCAGTCACTTTGCGCAGGCCGATGAAGCGGCGCTTCTCGGCGAGGGCGCGGCGATACCGCAGTACGAGCTCGGCGGCTGAGAGTCGCTTCGCGAGATGCATGACTTCGTCGCGATCACGACCAGGAAGCGCGCCGCGGTCCGGAATACCCATGTCGTCCCACGCGTCGTCGGCGAACCACAGCCGGCCGACATACTCGATACCGTCGAACGCGATGCGACAGGACACGCTGTACCGACGACCCTGATAGTCGATCGTCGTCACGTGCGGTTGGACAGTGTCGTCGTGAAGCGGCATTACCTAGAAAGTATCGGCGAGTTGCGCTGAACAGGCAGAAGTTGGATTACCGCTTCGACGCGAAGAACTCCTCGATGGCGCGGAAGAGTCCCTCCGGCTGTTCGACGTACGGCACGTGACCGCACTGGTCGAGGACGACCAATGTAGCGTGAAGGGCACTCGCGCATTCTTCGGATGACGCGAGCGGAATGGGGTCCTGTCGGCCGTGCACAATGAGTGTCGGTACGCGGATGGATCGGAACGTTTGGTCGGCCGGAAGATCATAGTCTCCCAGACTCTCCCAAACCGTTTGCTGAATGCGACCGGTGACGCGAAACGGTGTGAGATCTCGCGCTTTTCCCGGATCGGCAAAGTATCCGGCGACGCTGAGCTCGAAGCTTCGATGACGATACGCCTCGAGATCGCGCTCACGGAGCTTCGAGTCATCGAGCTCTTGGCGCAGTGCCTGAATCTCCGGCCCGGCCTGACGTCGCGCAAACTCCCGCTCGAACTCATTTCGATAGCGACGAGCGACTGGAGCAGGATCGATGAGAACGAGCCGCGATGGTTTGGCATTCGCGCGGGCGGCCGCCGCCTCGCGTGCGTACAGCAGAGCGAGAAGTCCGCCCCACGAGTAGCCAACGAGGGTGAGTGGTCGAACCTCGAGCTCCTCGATGACGCGGACGAGATCGCGAACGTGAGTTTGCCAGGTGACGTCGCCCTCGCGCTCGCGTGACTCGGCGCGCGACCGTCCGCCACCGCGTTGATCATAGAAGAGCAAATCGCGCGACTCGATTCCTTGCGGCGCGGCCAGCCGCAGCATTTGCGGAAGCAAGTAATCGTGATGTGCACCGGGACCGCCGTGCAAAACGAGCAGTCGCTCGCCGCTCTCGACGCCGTACGCACACCAGTACAGAGGCATGTCACTGGTCGACGTAAATCCGACGGTACGCGGCGGCGGAATGGGCGGCATCGAGCGCGAAAGGTAGCGTGGGCCGTGCAGGTGCGGTGCGCAAAAAGGAAGGCCCCGTGATTGCTCACGGGGCCCTCCTCCGCAGCGCGCTCGGCGCCCTGCGTGTTACGCTCTAAATATTACGGGACGTAGCAGCTCGGTTCGCCGTCGCCAGCCGTGGTGATGATCGGATTCGTCGTGTTGACGCCGATACCGCAGGTGCCGCCCGAGATCTGGCTGTGCGTCACGGTCGCCGACCAGTAGCCGGGCCCTGGGATCACCGCGGGCACACCGACGCCGGTGGTGTTTTTGAACCCATTGCGCGTCACCAGGTTCGTCGCGTCAGTGTAGTACGTCGAATCCGAGAAGAACGCTTCCTCAGCGGTCACGAGGTTACGCAGGTCCGACTTCATTGCCGTCACGTACGCCTTCGTCTTGGTGTTGGCGAACTTCGGAATCGCGATCGCGGCCAAGATGCCGATGATCACGACCACGATCAGGAGCTCGATGAGCGTAAAGCCCTTGCGAGCTCGAAACATGGTGGACATGAGACTCTCCGTGGGGATGTCGAGAAAGGAGAAACGGCAGCGCGGCTGGAGGGCCGCCGCAACCACGGCGTAGATAAAGCAACGCTCAGTCCCACAGGGAGCCCATTCAAAAAGCGTTGGGGGTCAATAACATGGTTCACCGCCGGTCATTCCGTCCGGGATTAAGATGACCGCGAGTTGCCCAAAGAATGGCGATTTGCGTTAGCGAGCTGGCGTGGAGAGAGCGGCTGAACTCGCGATGCGCGCGGTTTCTACGTGAATGTGAACGGTGTCGTCGAGATTACGGCCATAGCCGCCGGCGATGGTTATCGCGACCGGTATCCCGACCTCGCGACAGAGATCGATGACGAAGGCATCACGTCGTGCGAGGCCTTCGAATGTTAGGCCGAGTCGACCGAGCGCATCGCCCTCGTGAGGGTCGGCGCCGGCGAGATAGACGACGAGGTCCGCCTGGGAACGCGCGAGCACGATCGGAAGATGGGCCGAGAGCTGGTAGAGATACTCGTCGTCGCGCGTGCCGTCCGCCAACTCGACATCCAGCGAGCCAGGCACTTTGTGGAAGGGGTAATTCCGTCCGCCGTGCATGCTGAAGGTGAAGACGCTGTCGTCGCCGGCGAAGATCGCGTTGGTGCCATTTCCCTGATGCACGTCGAGATCAACGATCGCGGCGCGACGTACGCGGCCCGCGCGCTGGAGCAGGCGAATCGCAATCGCAACATCGTTGAATACGCAGAAGCCCTCGCCGTGATCGCTGAAAGCGTGATGCGTGCCACCGGCGAGGTTCATCGCGATGCCGTTGTCGAGCGCCGCGGCTGCGGCTTCGCACGTGCCACCGACCGCGCGAAGCGATCGTTCGACGAGTGCTGTCGACCAAGGGAACCCGAGGCGCCGAAGCTCGTCGGGCGAGAGGCGCCCCTCGAGGAAGCGATCGACGTAATCAGCGGTGTGGACGAGGAGCAGCGCTTCACGGGTAGCGCGCTCGGGCTCCCGCAGCGCGCCGGGAGCGACAATGCCGTTGATTAGAACTTGGTCACGAAGCCGCTGATACTTCGCGATTGGGAACCGATGGCCCTCGGGCAGCGGGAAGCTGTAGCGAGCGCTGGTCCAGAGGCGAAGCATTCTAGTGCCGGTGGCGAGTGACTAGCGGCGAGCGTGAGAGCGGAGGCCAGTCGTCGGTCTCGCCACTCGCATCTCTTCACCCGTCACTCCGCTACCCTCGCCTACCCAACCGCACGGTAAACTGCTTCCTGTCGCCGTTGCGGAGAACGACGACGGACACCGTGTCGCCTGGCTTGTGCGCGTAGAGCGCATCGCTGAAGTCGTAGAGATCTTTTACGGGACGGCCGGCGAATTCGACGATGACGTCGCCCGAGACCAGGCCTGCTTGCTCGGCGGGACTGCCAGAGCGGATTCCCGTTAAGCGAAGACCCTGGGCACCCCCGGTCATGTCCGGAATCGAGCCGAGATAAACGTCCGAGCCCTGGCGTGAGCTGGCCACCGGTGGTGCCGCGCTGCGCACGAAAGTCAGCCGTGTCGAGCGATCCGCGAGCGCGCGAATCACACCCACTGCCACGTCGACGACGTGAGCCTCGCCGTTCGCGTTGATCTTCCTCACGACGTCGCTCGCCCGATGATAGTCCTCGTGCAGGTCGGTGAAGAAGTGCAGCACCGGGATGTTGCGCGCATAGAACGAGCTGTGATCGGATGGACCAAATCCGTCGCCCAGCGCCGTTATGCGGAGGGGCGAATGCCACTGCCGCTGTGATGCGTTGTTGGCGCTGTCGAGCAACGCGGGAAGCTCCGTCGCGGTCGCAACGCCGTAGACGATCAGCTTGTCTTCGCGCAGCCGCCCGACCATGTCGAAGTTTACCATGGCAATGCTGCTATCGAGCGGGATCGGGCTGTTCGAAACGAAATACTCGGAGCCGAGGAGACCTAATTCCTCACCGCTGAACGCCACGAAGACGATCGAACGCCTGGGCGGCGACGCGGCAAGTAGTCGCGCGAGCTCGAGCACGGCGGCGGTACCAGACGCGTTGTCGTCCGCGCCACGGCGAATGGCGTCCTTGCGCTCCGGATCGAGTGCACCCTGCGTTGATCGACCCAAGTGATCGAAGTGCGCGCCGACAATTACGAATTGTCCACGGAGCGATGAGTCGCGACCGGGGAGCAAGGCGACGACGTTTTGCGTCGCGAGTGAGAGCGGCGCGACGTTGTGCCCAATCAATGGATGCGCAACGAAGTGCTGCTCAAAGTCACCGTCCAGTGGCGTGAGGCCGAGCGCGCGAAATCGGCGCGCGATGAACGCGGCCGCGGAATCATTGCCTGGCGTGCCGGTGCCACGGCCCGCGAGAGCATCACTCGCGAGGAAGACGATATCGGCGCGGATAGCGTGCGCGTCGGCGCGGTTGGGCGACGCCGTGCTGGGAATCGTTCCCGGCGGAGCGTTGCTTGCGCAGGCATACAAAGCAACAGTCACCGCGAGGGCCGCGCCGAAAGCAAAATGTCGCGGTAAGCCAGGCAGGCCGCGCTTGAGGGACGTGCCCATCTCACTCCGTGTTCGGGACAACCGGTGCGAAGTTACGCGACTGAGCCCTAACCGGATACTAGGCCAAAGGCCGTGACGGCGGGACGCCGCACGGCGTCTGCTCAGTGTCCCGGCGTGGAGGGCGCGGCATGCGTCCGTGACGTCCCCGCTGCGCCGCTCGACCTCGATGCCCACCCCGTGAATCCAGCCATCGTTTTCGCCTGCCAATACGCTCGACTCGTTTGGCTTCTGCTCCACGATCCGCGGAACATCGAGGAGCAGAAGGATGCGTTGCGCGCGGCGATTGCCGTCGTTGGCCAGGGCCCGGTCACGATTGCGCGTCGCGGTAGCCGGGTGTTTGCGAATGGCAAATCGCTTCCCGATGCGCTGGCAGCGGCACCCGAGCTCGGCGCGCAGATGATGCAGCACGGCGTGATGGTCATCGAGATTGCCGCGAACTCGCCACCGGCGGAGCTCCTCGGCACGGCGCGGATTCTGTCGACGCCGGGCGCCCGCGGCGACAAAGGCCGCAGCGCGAAAGAGCAGCTCGCGCCGCTTAAGCTGGGCGCGTTCAAGTTCGCATTCGAAGACGAGTCGCTCGCGCCGAAGTTGGATCCAAAGCTTGCTGACCCGACGCCACTTCCGAGCAAGGGCATGTTGTTGCCGGCCCTGGCGGGCGGCACACCCG
>DATBBP010000359.1:0-4422 GCA_036270935.1 Gemmatimonadaceae bacterium | reverse complement strand
CGCGACGCGCCGTCGGAGTATCGACGCAGCGGATCGATTCAGCTCGGCGCCACCGACGCCGTCCCCTCGACTCCGTGGCTCGTAACGATCGAGATTCCTCGGCGCTTTGCCGTCGCACCGGCTCGTCAATTCCTCTACGGGGCGCTGGTGATCGCGCTGCTCATGATCGCGCTTGGTGCGCTAGCCGCGTGGGCGATGAGCCGCTCGATCACACGGCCGCTCGATGACATCGCGCGCGCAGCGCAGGGCATCGCCGAGGGAGATTATTCGCGTCGCACGACGGTGACGGGGAAGAGCGAGCTCGGCACCCTCGCCGCATCTTTCGACGCGATGGCGGCGAAGGTCGAAGCGTCAGCGCGCGAACGTGAGAATACGCTCATGCTGCTCGACGTGGTGCTGGCAAGCGCACCAGTTGGCTTCGCGTTGCTCGATCGTGAGCTGCGCTACCTCCGCGTCAACGACGCGTTAGCGCAACTCAACGGTCACACGCGCGCCGCGCATCTCGGCCGACTCGCGAGCGAGCTTCAGCCCGAGCTTGGCGAGGAGCGTGAGGCGCTGCTCCGTCGTGTGCTCGATGAGCGCCACGCCATCGTGGACGTCGAGCTCGTGCGCAGCGCGGGCCGAAGCGGCGGCGGCGATCGACAGCTGCGGGCGAGCTTCTTTCCTGTCGTCGTCGCCGAGGGGCCGCCGATGGCGATCGGGATGTTTGTGGCGGAAACAACGGAGCGCCGCGGCCTCGAGGCCCAGCTGCAGCAGGCGCAGAAAATGGAAGCGGTTGGCCAGCTCGCCGGCGGCATCGCGCACGACTTCAACAACCTGCTCACTGTCATCACGAGCTACGGGGCGATGATGCAGGCCGACATGCCGCGCGAGAGCCCACAGGCGTCCGATGTTCAGGAAATACTCAACGCCGCGAATCGCGCGTCGAGTCTGACCCGTCAGCTGCTGGCGTTCAGCCGCCGACAGGTGCTCCAGCCCAACGTTCTCGACCTCAACGCGCTCACGGGCAACCTCCAGAAGATGCTGCGACGTCTGCTGCGCGAGGACATCCAGCTGGTGACGACCTTCGATCCGACGCTCGCCCTCGTCAACGCGGACGCAGGACAGCTCGAGCAGGTGGTCGTCAACCTGGTGGTCAATGCGCGCGACGCGATGACCCGCGGCGGCCGCATCTCGATCGAGACGTCGAACGTGATGCTCGGCGATGGCTACGGACCGATGCATGCGAACGCTCCACCAGGCCCGTACGTGCTGCTTTCGGTGAGCGACACCGGCAAGGGAATGGACAAGGCGACCCAGGCGCACATCTTCGAGCCCTTCTTCACGACGAAGCCGGTGGGCCAAGGAACTGGTCTCGGTCTCTCGACGGTGTACGGCATCGTGAAGCAATCTGGCGGCTATGTGTGGGTCTACAGCGAGGTCGACCGCGGCACGACATTTAAAGTCTACTTACCAGCCGTCGCTGGAGTGCCTCACGCGGACGACGTCGAGCGCGAGCTGACGCCCGATCCCGCGGGCGCACCGGAGCGCATTCTGCTCGTCGAGGACGAGCCGAACGTCCGGCGCATCGCCAAACGCATTCTGGAGCGCCACGGCTATACGGTGCTCGAAGCATCGAACGGGCTCGAGGCGCTCCGCGTCATGGAGCGGCGCCAGGAGCCGATCGCGCTCGTCCTCACCGACCTCGTTATGCCTGAGATGGGAGGTCGCGAGCTGGCGTCGCGCCTTCGCATCGTGAGCCCGACGTCGCGCGTGCTTTTCATGTCCGGCTACACCGAGGACGCGGTGCTCCGGCAGAGTGTGATGGAGCCCGGCGCCGTATTCCTCGATAAGCCGTTCACGTTCGATACGTTGATTCGGAAAGTCCGGGAAGCGTTAGCGGCGTAGTCTGCCTCTCGGCTCTCTCAGGAGCTAAGCGCTGCCTCCATTACGCGTCGATATTCTCCGTCAGAAGAGAGCGACCGGGTGACCTTCATAAAAACCTCTTTGAGCGCCGGCGTCGTGATAAGCTTCTTGCGAAGGATCGTGACGAGCAGTTCGCTCTTCTCGCCGTCAGAGCTGATGTCTTTGGCCGACTCGAGCACGGCGAGCAGCACTGCCGGCCGCTGCGCATAGGGCAGCGCGCTGTTCAGCACCTCGTGCCGCTCTCCGTCCGACGAGATGGTTCCGACCACGTCGAAGAACATCTTTCGCAATGTCTCATCGTCACTGCTCAAGTACGAATTCACCGTCGCGCGCAGAAACTCCGATTTCTCGCCATCGCTCGAGATCGACTTCGCCTGGCGGCCAGCAACGCACAGCATCTCGCGATCGCCCTTGAGCGCATACTGCTGCAGCAGCTCGCGCTTCTCGCCGTCTGAGCTCATGCGCTCCACAGCGTTGCCGAACGCCTCGGCCATGGTCGACGAGCCGCGGCCCATCTTCCCGACTTGCGAGAGCACTGCCGCCAGCTCGCCGTCGCTCGACGACAGGTCTTCACCCGCCTGGCGAGCAATTCTCGTCAAGTCGTCGTCCGAGAGATTCCCTTCTTTCAGCAGTGCGTCGAACGCAGCCCGCTTGGCGCTTGTGCTTTCGGTATGCGAGATGTCCGCGAGAACCGCAGAAACGCCGCCGCCGCGCCGAATGCGCGCGACGCGCGCGCGGGCGTTGAGACCACTCTCGCGTAAGATCTCGGGCAGGAGGTCGCCGAGCCAAGCGCGACCGTCATCGTTGAAGCTCACGCGTTCGCCGTCGACTCGAAACGCATAGCGCGGGGCCTCGTCGTCTCCGGGCGTGACCTCGACTTCGCGATCGCTGTCTTGCTTTCGCTCGCGAATATACAGGCGGCCGTCGCGACTCACGCGCTGAATCTCCCGCTCGTCCGGCGAGAACTCGACATGTCCCCACACCGCGACCTGCACGCAGCGGCCGGCGCTCGAGCTGACGTACTGGAAGCTGTTGTCGTCATCGTCGCTCGACGAGCTTACCGACATCGACTTGCCCGTCTTTTTCAAAGACACTGAACTGCACGAGCCATTCACGCCGGAGAATGATGCGACCGCGGGCGTCGTCGCCACCGAGGCGACAGCGGCCCCTGACGCGGCCGCCGTCTCGGTCAGCGCCGTCGACGCCTCGGCGAGAGCAGTCGCTACGGCCGCATGGGCAGCGTGCGCGTCCTGCATCGCTGACTGAACGTCATGCAACTGGTGCTGAAGCTCGGACCAGGCCTCCGGCGGCATACTCGGGACTTCAGGCACCTCGGGAACGGCCGGCACGTCGGGGACATCCGGGACCATCGCGATCATTGGCGCCGGCACCCAATCAACCCGAGCAAAAGGCCTTGCTGAGCGGCCGAATGGCTTGAACGCTGCCAGTGGTAGGAGCAGGAGAAGAGAACAAAGGGCGAGGCCCAACGCGGGCGCGCTCCGCAGCGAACGACGATCCTGACGCGGGTCGAGAATTGCCTCCATGCGCGTCTCGAGCTCGCCTGGACGCGCCATTGCCAGCGCCGCGAACGCCGGCTGCGCCGTACGGCCGCGCGTACCTAACGAGCGCACCATCGCCAGCAGGTCCGAGGCATACGTCGACGCGGGCGTTCCTTCGTTGAGCACATAATCATCACAGGCGTGCTCGCGCTCGACGCGCATCCGGTGGGCAGCAATCCACACGAACGGATCGAACCAGAAGATCGCGATGGCGACCTGCGCGATGATCTGCGTGAAAGCGTCGAAGCGCTTGACGTGTGCCATCTCATGCACGAGCACGTAGCGCCGGCGCTCATCCGTCCAGTTGTCGGCGTCGTCAGGCAGCAGCACGACCGGATAGACGACACCCCACGTGACCGGTACGTCGAATCGCGCGCTTCGCAGGAGCGTCATCGGGCGCGCGACGCCGAGCCGGATCGCGACCCGCTGCGCGAGCGAAAGCCAACGGCCGTCTTCCACGCGCTCGCTGCGCCTTGCCAGCCGCGACACCGCGAACGTCCCGGCGAGAAAGCGACCCAAGATGCCAAGCGCCCCGATGAGCCACACAATCGCCGCTCCGCGCACCCACCATCCCGGGGTGTGGTTGCGCAGCGACCGAAGTGTCCTGATCAAACTGAATCTCGGCTCCTGCCTAACGGCCATGTCGCCGACGGCGATGCTGAACGCATCACCCGTCTCGCCGCGAATCGCGCGTGGCGTGACATAGGTGAAGCTCTCGTGTCGCGGCCCGTGCGCTCGGACGACACCGATGCCCCGCCCGAGTCCCCGCCCGATTGCGATTGCCGCGACGGGCGCCACCGCAGTCACCGTGTAAGGCGCCTCGTCCATTACTGCCGGCGCGGACACGGCGAGCTGTCGGTCGAGACGCTCGATGAGCGGGACGCGCCACGCGGGAAGCAGGGCGGAGAGCACGGGCAGCGTAAGCTGCGCCGCCACCGCGCCAGCCCAAATTGCATGG
>DATBBP010000358.1:0-2133 GCA_036270935.1 Gemmatimonadaceae bacterium | reverse complement strand
GGCGGCGAGCTTTTGAATACGGAGCTCGTCGAAGACTATCCGGGTTTCGAGCGGATTCTCGGACATGAGTTAGCATCCAAATTCCACGAGCACGCTGCGAAGTTCGGCGCTGAGTTCAGGAACGGCGTCCACGTCACGGCGGTGCGAAAGCGCGAAGATGGCTTGTTCGATTCCGAGACAAGTGAGGGTGACATCTATCGATCGCCGGCAGTGATCGTTACCGCCGGCGGCACGCCGGTGAAGCTCGGCATACCGGGTGAGCTCGAGTACGCGGGGAAGGGAGTGTCGTACTGCGCGATCTGCGATGGCGCGTTCTTCAAGAGGCAAACGATCGCCGTGATAGGGGGCGGCGATGCTGCGACCGAGGAGGCCGATTTCCTAACGCGCTACGCCGACAAAGTGTATCTCATTCACCGCCGCGACTCGCTGCGTGCGTCGAAGATTCTGCAGCAGCGCTTATTCGAGAATCCGAAGATCGAAGTCATCTGGAACACCGTCATCGATCGTATCGATGGCGACGAACAGGGGCTTGTCCAATCGCTCCGACTGCGCAACGTGAACACCTGCGAGGAGCGAGACCTCGCCGCGACCGGTGCCTTCATCTTCGTTGGATTCCGTCCGAATACGGGGATCATTGCCGATCACGTGAAGCACGACGCGATGGGGTACTTGCTGACGGATGGCAACATGCAGACGTCGATCCCGGGTCTCTTCGCGGCCGGTGATCTGCGGTCTCAGCTCACGCGACAGGTAACAACCGCCGTTGGCGATGCGACAACGGCGGCGATTGCAGTTGAGAAGTATCTCAAGTCGCGAGAGAACGGCGGACCAGGTCAGGAGATCATCGGTACCGGAGGCTATTCGGCGTGAAGATCGACTGGCGCACAGTCGGCGCGTTCCAGGAGAACAGCTACGTCGTCGTCGATACCGCGACGCAACGCGCGGTGCTCGTCGACCCCGGCGCGGAGCCCGATCAGATCATTCAGATGGTGCGCGGCTCCGGCGCGACACTCGATGCAATCTGGTTGACGCATGCGCACATCGATCACATCGGCGCGATTGCGCCCGTGAAGAGTGTCTGGGACGTTCCGATCTACATGCATCCGGCGGACAAGCCGCTCTATGATCGCGGGGCGATCCAGGCGGCGGCCTACGGTCTTCCGTTCGAGCAACCGCCCGATCCAGATCACGATCTCGCTGAGGGCGACATTCTGCACGTCGGCTCGCTGCAATTCGAAGTCTTGCACGTCCCCGGTCACGCCCCCGGCCACGTCGCGTTCCTCGGTGGCGGGCAGATGCTCGGTGGCGATCTGCTTTTTGCCGGATCGATCGGCCGCACGGACCTGCCGCTCTCCGATCCAGAGCGGATGATGGAATCGCTCGAGCGCGTCGCGGGACTGCCTGACGAGACTGTCGTCTATCCGGGACACGGCCCAGGCACATCGATCGGACGCGAGCGAGCAACCAACCCGTTTCTCACCGGGGTTGTGCGAGTCGTTAGGCGATGACTGGGCGCGGCGTGCCGATCACGGAAACGGTGCTTCTTGCCGTTTGGATCGGGGCCGCATTGCTGTTCGCCCTTGTCGTCGCGCCCGCCGCGTTCGCCGTGTTACCGACGCGTACGCTCGCGGGAGCGCTCGTGGGACGCATTCTCCCAGTTATCTTCTATGCCGGCGTGGTGATCGGATCCGTAATCGTGATTCTCGACCTCATCGGCCGCAGCGGCTCGTGGGGGCGGACAGCCGCTGGCGCAGTGTCCGCGCTGGCGTGTGCTGTTGCCCAGCTCGTGGTTGGGACTCGCATCGACCGGCTGCGTACGGCGATTAGTGGTCCGCTGGACGCGCTGGCGCTCGATGATCCGCGGCGAATCGCCTTTGGCAAGCTGCACGCGATCAGCGTCGGCTGGCTTGGCGTCGCCATGGTCGCGGCGGTCGTCGCGCTTGCCCTCGCCCTGCGCTCTCTCTCAGCCCGTCAATGAGTACTTGTTGAACAGATGACCGATCAGACAATGACCGCAAAGACACGAACCGAGAAGGATCCTCTCGGCACGCTCGAAGTTCCGGTCGACGCACTCTATGGGGTGCAGACGCTGCGTGCCGTTCAGAATTTCCCAATCAGCGGACTGCGCCCGCT
>DATBBP010000357.1:0-2406 GCA_036270935.1 Gemmatimonadaceae bacterium | reverse complement strand
CTCGAGCCGAAGCGGAGTGCATTGCTACTCGGCATTGCGATTGGCGCAAGCGCTTGCAGCGATGCGACCACCAGCAACGCTGCCAGGCGGCCACTAACTCTATCCCTGACCACGCAGTCGCAAGGCGCCGTCGCCGACCGCGTCCTCTCCGACATCACCATCGTGGGCGGGACGAACACGCTCGTGATCACCAAGGCACAGCTCGTCGCCCGCCGGATCGAGCTCGCACCCACCGCGGTTTCGGGCTGCGCGGCGATGCAGGAGTCGGGTGACGATGACGCGGAAGTTGAAGATGGTTGCGCGGAAGTCGAGCTTGGGCCGACGCTGCTCGACATACCGGTCAACGGCTCAGTCCAGACGAGCATCTCGACCGGTGTCCCGGTGGGGACGTATCGGGCGCTCGAGATCCGCATTCGACCGATTTCGAGTGGGAACCGCAACTCGCAAGCGTTCGTCATCGCACACCCGGAGTTCAAGGACGCGAGCGTACGCATCGAGGGGACGTTCAACGGCAAAGCATTCGTGTTCACCGCTCCGATCGATGCCCGCATCGAGACCGTCTTCGCGACGCCGGTCACGGTCGACGCAACGAACCCCAACGTGACTGTGGCGATTGATCTCAGTAACTGGTTCAGCGACGGCTCGGGCGGAACGCTCGATCCGAGCAATAGTTCCAACGCGGCACGCATCTCGGCGAACATCGCGGGGTCGTTCCGCGCCTTCGAAGACGACGACCACGACGGTCACGAAGATCACCGCTGACCGCTCTGCCGAGCCGGCCTAACGAGGCCGGCTCGGCGCAAGGGCGACTCGGCCAAATCACAGCCGCCTCTTGTCGCAGACACCGCTCAAGCTCGTCGTTCTCTCGCTGTCCGACTCGTTCTCATCCATGTGGCCAACTCTTGCTGACCAGTGTCGTCTGGCGTACGCGCCAATCGAGGCAGCCGCCGGCTTCGACCGCCTAACGGGAGCGGTTGGAGTCGTGAGCGGCGGCGGGATGGAAGAGGAGCTCGAGGCGACCTTGCGCCAGACGGCGAGCGGACAAAGCGGTGCGATCGAGATCGCCGCGGTGGGAGCGCGTGCGGACCATCGACTCGCGGCAGCGCTCGTGCGTGCGGGTGCCGCGACTTACTTTGCCTTGCCGGAAGACGTGTCGCTGCTCGGGTCATGGCTACGTGAACGCGCCGATGCCCTGCGCTCGGATACGAAGCGGCTCGAATTCGTCGCGACGGAGGCGTCCAAGTACCGGTTCGAGGGCGTGCTCGGCGAAAGCGCCGCATTGCGCGCGGCACTGGACCGCGCGGCACGCATCATACCGCATGCGTCAGTGACGGTGTTGCTGACCGGCGAAACGGGAACCGGAAAGGAGCTGGTTGCTCGCGCGATTCATTACAACGGTCCCCGCCGTGGAGCGCCGTTCGTGGACATCAATTGCGCCGCGATTCCCGAACAGTTGCTCGAGAGTGAGCTCTTCGGCCACGAGAAGGGCGCGTTCACGGGTGCGACGGTCGCGAAGCCCGGGCTGTTCGAACTTGCTAATGGCGGTACGCTCTTCCTCGACGAGGTAGGTCATCTCCCGCTCGTGCTGCAAGGCAAGCTATTGCGCGCGCTCGAGGAGCGAACGATTCGGCGAGTCGGCGGGACTCGCGCGATTGCAATCGACGTGCGCGTGATTGCGGCGACGCACGTCGAGCTCGCGGCGGCGGTATCGCGGCGGGAATTTCGCGAGGACCTCTTTCACCGGCTCAACGTTGTGCCGATTGAGCTGCCGTCGCTCCGCGCTCGGCGCGAAGACATTCCACTCCTCGCCCGACATTTCCTGACGCGCTTCGCCGGCGAGTACGATCTACCGATGCCGGTGCTCTCACCGGCAGCGGAGCGTGTTCTCGCAGGCCGCGAGTGGAGCGGCAACATTCGCGAGCTGCGCAATCTCATGGAGCGGACCCTGTTGCTGACACCGAAGCGCACGCTCGATGCCGACGACTTCGCCGAGGCGACGTCGGTTTCCAGCGTCGACCAGGAGATACCGTTCCCGGCGACGATGGCGACGATCACCCGCGCGGCCGCGCGTGCGATGCTGGATTACTGCGCGGCGAACAAGAGCGAGGCCGCCCGACGGCTCGGCATCTCGCGTCCGCGCCTGCAACGGCTGCTGGACGCGAGCGTCGACGAGCACGCCGATATCAACGACGAAGCAGAGGTGGAAACGTGATTAAAAGATGCCTAACGCCTGCGATGGTGTTGGCCGTAGTCGTCATTGCCGCGTGCAGCGGCGACACGACCGGCCCGAACCAGGTGCAGAAGCCGGCAAGTGATCTCCATTTTCTTCAGCTGAGCCCCTTGGCGCCGGCACTCCAGGCGACGACGGTCTCGTTCTACGCGAAGAAGGGCGAGGATCGCGAAGCC
>DATBBP010000356.1:0-14711 GCA_036270935.1 Gemmatimonadaceae bacterium | reverse complement strand
TGATCGAGGAACTGATCGGGGTTCATGTCGCGGAACGGGGCGGACTCAGGGTGACCGTCAACGATGTGACTGCCGACCCACAAGCCTACGCGCGTCGTGCCGAGCGGTCTACACCCCTACGGCGACTTCTCCCTTACGGATGCGCCATCTCGACATTGCGTCGCATGCATCGCAGTTGCCGCACTCCCAATCCGGCTCGACCTCCTCGCCGAAATACTCGAGGATGAAGCGCGTGCGGCATTGAGCAGTTTGGCAGTACTGCACCATAGCGCGAAGCTTGGCCCGGTCCTGGATTCGGCGCGCCTCATAGTCGGTGAGGTCGGCGCTCAGGTCTACGGAGGTAAGGCGCTCGGTCGAGAGCCGCTCCCAGCTTCCACCTCGGTACTCGCGCACGAGGCCATGGCGCTTGAGCAGAACGAGGACGATGCGCGTCTTGCGCCTCGGCACGCCGGATTTGTCCGCGAGGTCGTCGAGATGCACCTGCTCCCGCAGGGGTGACTGTTCGAGCGTTATCGCCACGCGCGCCGCCTCTTCGACGTCAGGGTACTTGCCACCCAGGAAGTACGACTGCACGCGGCTGTCTTCCACGCGATAGAGAACAGTGCACGTCGCGGGATCGCTGTCGCGACCGGCGCGACCAGCCTCCTGATAGTACGACTCAACGCTACCGGGGAAGTGATAGTGGATGACGAATCGGATATCGCTCTTGTCGATGCCGAGTCCGAACGCGTTCGTCGCGATCATAGCCTTGAACGCGTCGGCCATGAAACGATTCTGCATGTCCTTTCGATCGGCCGCGGCCATCTTGCCGTGGTAGAGACCGACCTTCACGTCGTGGCGAAATTCTTCGTACAGTCGCTCCGCTTCGCGGACCGTGGCGACGTAGACGATTCCGACTCCCGGGCTATCTCGCAGCAGGCCGGTGAGTGCTTCGTCTTTCTCGCGCTGATTGACGGTGCGTCGAACCTCGAATCGGAGGTTGGGTCGCGCGAAGCCGGTGATAGTGATGACAGGATCCTGCATCCCGAGCTGCCGCGCAACGTCCTGACGAACCTCTTCGGTCGCCGTCGCGGTGAGAGCGAGAATCGGCGGACGACCAAGTCGCTTCACGATCGAGCCGAGCATCAGGTAGTCGGGACGGAAATCGTGTCCCCACTGACTCACGCAATGGGCTTCGTCCACGACGAATAGGCTCACCGATCGGGAAAGGAGCCGCTCGAAAAAATCACGATCCTTGAAACGCTCGGGAGTCAGATAGAGAATTTCGCCTTCGCCGTCGAGCACGCGCTGCTCCAAGTGACGTGTTTCCGACTCGGAGAGGTGCGAATGCATCGCCAAAGCATCGACTCCGCACGCGGTGAGCTTGTCCTGTTGATCTTTCATGAGCGCGATGAGGGGACTGACGACGATGGTCAGCCCTTCGAGCATCAGCGCTGGTAGTTGGTAGATGAGTGACTTTCCACTTCCGGTGGGCATGACGATGAGCGCGTCGCGCCCCGCGAGCGCTGCCTTGATCGGTTCCCACTGTCCTTTCTGAAAGTCACGGTGGCCGAAGCGCTCGACGAGTATCTCGCGAGCGCGGGCCCGAGATGTATTGGACATGAAAACATCTTGGGCACGAACCGTTCCGATTTTAGCTGCAGCGTACTGAGCAATCGCTAACGCGTTGGTCCATGCGTTTGTTTTTGTGCCTACGGTCGTGTCGCACCGAGCGAGTTGGCCGCAGGTCGAGGAACCGGATTTCGCCCGGGGCAGTATTTTCCCTGAGGTCGACGACGTTCGCACGCCAACGGAGGTCAATCGATGTGGATCAAACGTCCTGATGACATCAAGTCGTCGGAGATCACCGAGGAGAAGCTCTACCTCAACCGGCGGCGTTTTCTCGTCGCGGCGGGGATTCTTGGAGCCTCCGGGGTCGGCCTCCTCGCGTGCAACGCTGATGCACGCGGCTCATCCGACGGCGATGTCGCAACGGACGCAGCCCAACAGCCTGAGGACAAGCTGAACACGTACGAGCAAATCACCTCGTACAACAACTTCTACGAGTTCGGGACCGACAAGGAAGACCCGAAGGACAATTCAGCGGGTTTTCACCCGATGCCGTGGACGGTGCGGGTCGAAGGGCTTTGCAAGAAGCCCGGCGACTATCACTTCGACGATCTCATCAAGCCGCACAAGATCGTGGATCGTACATATCGGCTGCGCTGCGTAGAAGCGTGGTCGCTGGTAATCCCGTGGCAGGGGATTCCCCTTGCGGAAATGGTTCGGCGCTTCGAGCCTCAGCCATCGGCGAAGTACGTCGCGTTTATGACTGTCTTTCGGCCAAACGAGATGCCTGGACAGCGACGGCCGGTTCTTCAATGGCCCTACGTCGAAGGGTTGCGCATGGATGAGGCAATGAATGACCTGACGCTGATGGCGACAGGTCTTTATGGAAAGCCACTGCCGAACCAGGACGGCGCGCCGATTCGTCTCATCGTTCCGTGGAAGTATGGCTTCAAGGGAATCAAGTCGATCGTGAAGATCGCGTTCGTAGATAAGCAACCGGAGACGACTTGGAATATCGCCGCGCCTGACGAGTACGGTTTCTACGCCAACGTAAATCCCGAAGTCGACCATCCGCGCTGGTCGCAAGCGACAGAGCGCCGCATTGGCGAATTTCGACGACGGCGTACGTTGATGTTCAATGGCTATGGCGACCAGGTAGCGAGCATGTACTCGGGGATGGATCTCAGAAAGAATTACTGAGCCATCGGACGAGTGATTTTGCGATCGTGAAATCCGCGACGGTGATCGCCCGGCTCAAGCCGGCGGCCTTTGCGCTCTGCCTCGTGCCGGCACTGCTACTCGCTTGGAATTTCTGGGGCGTCACTCACGATCGACCAGAAGCGTTAGGCGCGGAGCCCGTCCGTGAGGCAGAGGTCTTCACGGGCCTGTGGACGCTCCGATTCCTTGCGATCACGCTCGCCGTGACGCCAGTGCGCGAGCTGCTCGGCATCGGCGCGCTGGCGAGATACCGTCGCATGTTCGGGCTGTTCACGTTCTTCTACGCGTGCGTTCACCTGAGCATGTGGGTCGGTGTCGATTGGTTCTTCGACTGGCGCGCGATGGGCGGCGAGATCGCGAAGCATAAGTACATACTCATCGGCATGACGACGTTCGTGCTGTTGATCCCCCTGGCACTCACGTCGACGAAGGGTTCGGTGCGGCGACTCGGGGGAGCGCGGTGGGCGCGATGGCATCGACTCATCTACGTGTGCGCGATCACCGGTACGGTCCATTACCTGTGGGCCGTGAAGAAAGACACTCTGTTTCCGCTAGTCTATCTCTTCGTATTCGTTGTCCTGCTCGGATTTCGTCTCTGGGAGCGGTACGTGGGGCCGCTGCGATTACGCGGACGGCGTGCGTCTCGCGCAGCAAAGCAACCAAGCGTCCTCACCGACGTTGTCGCGCCAGAGCCAAGTGCCATCGGCGACGCGAAGTAAGTCGCCGAAAGCGCTCGACGCGTATGCCGCCGCGGCGCCGGGTCTCGAGCCGGTTGTTTCGGCGGAGCTCGCGGCCCTGGGACTCAAGACACGTGCCCAGGTCGGCGGGGTTGGTTTCAGCGGAACCATCGAGTCCGTGGCGCGTGCGAATCTCTGGTTGCGTACTGCCAGCCGGGTGATCGTTCGTGTCGCGGCGTTTCGCGCTCGTGCCTTTCACGAGCTCGAGCGACTGGCGCGAGCAGTGCCGTGGGAACGCTTCGTCACGAGCGGCAGTGCGGTGCGTTTTCGTGTGACGAGTCGAAAATCCCAGCTGTACCACACGGGCGCGATCGAGCAGCGCTTCGCCGAAGCGATCGAGCATCGCTTGGGTAAAGCAAGCACGATCGAATCGGCGCGACTCGACGACGAAGACGACAGCACAACCTCGCGTGCTCAACTATTCGTGATTCGTGTCGTGAGCGACACATTCACGGTGAGCGCGGATAGCTCAGGCGCTCTCCTTCATCAACGCGGATATCGTCAAGCCGTGGCGAAGGCGCCGCTCCGAGAGACGCTCGCCGCGGCGATGCTCATCGTGAGCGATTGGCCGGGAGCGACGCCACTGATCGATCCGTTCTGCGGCTCGGGGACGATCCCAATCGAAGGCGCCCTACTCGCGCGGCGCATGGCGCCGGGACTCGGGAGGAGTTTTGCGTTTCATTCCTGGCCCGAAGTTCCCCTGGCTCTCTGGGAGAATCTGTGCGAAGAAGCGGCCAGTGAGGTGCTGCCGAGATTACCAGTCGCGATCCACGGATCCGATCGCGATCGAGGTGCAATCGCGGCTGCGATCGCGAACGCCGAACGCGCTGGGGTCGCGGCCGACATCGAGTTCTCCGTACGAGCAATGTCGGCCATCGAGCCGCTGCACGGCGCAACGGGACATGTCGTGACAAATCCGCCGTACGGCGTGCGTGTCGGCGACGTGGCGAAACTGCGCGATCTCTACGCGCGATTCGGCAAGGTCCTCCGCACGATGTTCCCCGGATGGGAGCTGGCGATGATGTCCGCGAATCCGCGACTCGAGTCTGAGCTCCGGCTGGCGTTGAGCGAGCGGTTGCGCACCCGGAACGGTGGAATACCGGTGCGCGTGTTGATGGCGAGCGTTCCGGACGTCGCTTCGCGATAAGGCGCCACCAATCGTTACTCGCCCCGAGTTCGAGCGTGCGTGTGGCCGCGGTCGAACTCGCCCGCTTTTTGCGGATCCATACCCGCTCCTCGACGCGCGCTCGGCCTCACGTTCTGCGATCACCAATGCGGTGAGGAGTGCCTGAGTCCGGCATCAGTCTTGAATAGGTGGAACCGAACGACCCGGAAGAGCGTGTCGCTCTCGTCGCCGCAGGCGCCCACGCGACGCGGGATCTGCATGCAGCCACTTGATCCGAATTACGTAGATCGAACGACTTGCGAACCGCGTTCGCCGGTCGGTGCCTCCATTACTCAAAGCCCCAGGAGCTGACCGTGGGAGTCGGCGAACGACCGGACTATCTCGAAGAGCAAGACGAGCCAGAGGCCGAGCAACGGACCGGCAATGGCAAGCGCGGACGACGTCGCCCGAATGGCCGGCGCCGAGCGGCGGCTGACCGGTCCGCGGCAGCGCACGAGACGAACAGCAACGTCGCGATCGAGCGCGAGGTGTCCGAGCATCGCAGCGACGCATCGAACCGACGCTCTTCGCGTGAGCGTTCGCTTTCGCGTTTGCTCGCTGGCCTTCGCGCGATGGATGCAGGCGATTTCTCGATTCGCCTCGAGCCGAACGGCGATCCATTGATGGCGGATCTGATCTTGGCGTTCAATAACGTCGCACAGCGCCACAATCGCCTGACGGACGAGATCGTGCGCATTGCGAGCTCGGTTGGCCGTGAAGGCAAGATGCGAGATCGCGCAGCAATCGGTCCGGCATCAGGCCAGTGGTCGGTGGCAGTCGATTCCATCAACAGCTTGATCACCGACCTCGTTCAGCCGACGTCGGAAGTCGCGCGCGTCATCAAGGCCGTCGCGGAGGGTGATCTCTCACAGAAGGTCGAGTTGGAGATCGATGGCAAGCAGGTGCAAGGCGAGTTCTTCCGCATCGGATCGACCGTAAACCGGATGGTCGATCAACTCAACGCTTTCGCGAGCGAGGTCACGCGCGTAGCGCGGGAAGTCGGAACCGAAGGTGTTCTCGGAGGCCAGGCGAACGTCCAAGGCGTGAGTGGGACGTGGAAAGATCTGACCGATTCCGTGAACGCGATGGCGTCGAACCTCACGGGGCAGGTGCGCAACATCGCCCTGGTTACAACGGCCGTCGCAAACGGAGACCTCTCGCAAAAAATCACCGTCGAGGCGAAGGGCGAGGTGCTCGAGCTGAAGAACACGATCAACATCATGGTCGATCAGCTCTCGTCGTTCGCGGCCGAAGTGACGCGTGTCGCGCGTGAAGTCGGTACGGAAGGAATCCTCGGTGGTCAGGCGAGTGTCCAGGGCGTCAGTGGCACGTGGAAGGACCTCACGGACAATGTGAACTTCATGGCGGCGAACCTAACGAATCAGGTTCGCAACATAGCCCTGGTCACGACGGCGGTTGCCAACGGAGATCTCTCACAGAAAATCACGGTCGAGGCGAAGGGCGAAGTTTCGGAGCTCAAGAACACGATCAACGACATGGTTGACCGTCTCCGGGTTTTCGGCGACGAGGTCACACGTGTGGCGAAGGAAGTCGGCACGGAAGGCATTCTCGGTGGGCAGGCGCAGGTGCCAGGTGTTGCTGGCACGTGGAAGAGTCTCACCGAAAACGTGAACGCGATGGCGTCCAACCTCACCGGACAGGTTCGCAACGTCGCCGACGTGACGACCGCGGTCGCGAAGGGAGATCTGTCGCGCAAGATCACGGTGAGCGCGCAGGGCGAAGTGCTCGAGCTCAAGAACACCATCAATACGATGGTGGATCAGCTCAACGCATTCGCGAGCGAGGTGACGCGCGTCGCGAAGGAAGTGGGCACGGAAGGCAAGCTTGGCGGGCAGGCGCGCGTCGAGGGCGTCGCCGGCACATGGCGCGATCTCACCGAGAACGTGAACGGCATGGCCGGTAACCTCACCGTGCAGCTGCGCGACGTGAGCGCCGTCGCCACGGCAATCGCGAACGGAGACCTAACGAGGAAGATCACGGTCGAGGCGCGTGGCGAGATCCTCCAGATCAAGGATGTCGTCAACCGCATGGTCGAGCAGCTGAACGGATTCGCCGGCGAGGTGATTCGCGTTGCCCGCGAGGTGGGTACGGAAGGCGTGCTCGGTGGGCAGGCAAACGTGCCGGGCGTTGCCGGAACGTGGAAGAGCCTCACCGAGAACGTGAACGGAATGGCGAATAACCTAACGGGTCAGGTTCGCAACATCGCCGACGTCACGACCGCGGTGGCGAAGGGTGACTTGTCGCGCAAGATCACCGTCGAAGCGAAGGGCGAGGTGCTCGCGCTCAAGAACACCATCAACACGATGGTGGATCAGCTCTCCGCGTTCGCGAGTGAAGTGACACGCGTGGCGCGCGAGGTCGGCACCGAAGGAATTCTTGGCGGGCAAGCCAGCGTGCAGGGCGTGAGCGGCACGTGGAAGGACCTCACGGACAACGTCAACGCGATGGCGTCGAACCTCACTGGGCAGGTTCGTAACATTGCTCAGGTGACCACCGCGGTTGCAAACGGAGATCTCTCGCAAAAAATCACCGTCGAGGTCCGCGGTGAGATGCTCGACCTCAAGGACACCATCAACGCGATGGTGGAAAAGCTGCGCATCTTCGCGGACGAAGTGACTCGCGTCGCGAAGGAAGTGGGTACCGAAGGGCGCCTTGGCGGTCAAGCGAGTGTGCCGGGTGTCGGTGGAACGTGGAAGGATCTGACCGACAACGTGAACGCGATGGCCGGAAACCTCACGGTGCAGGTGCGTAACATCGCGGACGTCACGACGGCGGTCGCGCGCGGCGATCTCTCTCGCAAGATCACGGTCGAGGTGCGGGGCGAAATTCTCGAGCTGAAGAACACGATCAACACGATGGTCGATCAGCTCAATGCCTTTGCGAGTGAAGTAACGCGCGTCGCGCGCGAGGTCGGAACGGAGGGCAAGCTCGGCGGCCAGGCGAAGGTTCCTGGCGCTGGCGGTGTGTGGCGCGATCTCACGGACAACGTGAACTCGCTGGCCTCGAACTTAACGGGTCAGGTCCGCAACATCGCCGATGTGTCGACCGCGATCGCGAATGGCGATCTCAGTCAGAAGATCACGGTCGAAGCGCAGGGCGAGGTGCTGAACCTCAAGAACACGATCAACAACATGGTCGACCGGCTGCGCGTGTTCGCAGACGAGGTGACACGAGTCGCTAAGGAGGTTGGTACCGAAGGAAAACTCGGCGGTCAGGCCGAGGTGCCAGGCGTTGCCGGAACGTGGAAAGCGCTCACCGACAGCGTAAACGCGATGGCGAATTCGCTCACCGTACAAGTGCGCAACATCGCGGATGTCGCGACGGCAGTGACGAAAGGCGACCTCACGCGCCAGATCACGGTCGACGCGCAGGGGGAGCTCGATGAGCTCAAGCAGAACATCAACCAGATGATCGGCAATCTCCGCGAGACAACGGAGCGCAACCAGGAGCAAGACTGGTTGAAGACGAACCTGGCGAAGTTCTCGCGCATGATGCAGGGACAGAAGGACCTCGAATCGGTCTCGCGTCTCATCATGAGCGAGCTGACACCGTTGGTGTCAGCTCATCATGGTGCATTCTTCATCGGCGAAGGGGATACCGACGAGCCGACCTTGAAGTTGATTGCGAGCTACGCCTATCGAGCGCGGAAGAACGTCAGCAATCGATTCACGATCGGTGAAGGGCTCGTTGGGCAGGCGGCGCTGGAGAAGCAGCCGATCCTGCTCACGAATGTGCCTGACGATTACATACAAATCACGTCAGGACTCGGCGAAGCTCCGCCGCGTAATGTTATCGTGCTTCCGATTCTCTTCGAAGGGGATGTCAAGGCGGTTATCGAGCTCGCGAGCTTCCTACCGTTCAGCACGATCCATCAGACGTTCCTGGATCAGTTAGCCGAGTCGATCGGCGTCGTGCTGAACATGATTCAAGCGAACATGCGCACGGAGGAGTTGCTCGAGCAATCACAGAAGCTCACGCAGGAGCTGCAGAGTCAGTCGAAGGAACTCCAGCAACAGCAGGAAGAGCTGAAGCGATCGAACACGGAGCTCGAAGCGCAGGCCCGAACGCTTCGTCAATCAGAGGAGCTGCTGAAAGAGCAACAGGAAGAGCTGCAGCAGGTCAACGAAGAGCTCGAGGAAAAGGCAAGCCTGCTCGCCGAGCAGAATGCAAAAGTGGAGCAGAAGAACCGCGAGGTGGAATCAGCGCGGCAAGCGCTCGAGGAAAAGGCGCAACAACTCGCGCTGAGCTCGAAGTACAAGAGCGAATTCCTCGCGAATATGAGTCACGAGCTACGAACGCCGCTCAACTCCTTGCTCATCCTCGCGAAGTTGCTCACGGAGAACAAGGATAAGAACCTCACCGCCAAGCAGGTCGAGTTCGCGCAGACGATCTACTCGTCAGGCACGGATCTTCTCAACCTCATCAACGACATTCTCGATCTGTCGAAGGTCGAGGCCGGGAAGATGGAGGTCAACGCGACCGACGTCCCTGTCCGCGAAGTCACGGACTTCGTGGAGCGCACCTTCCGCCCGGTCGCCGAGCAGAAAGGACTCAACTTCACGCTCGAGGTCTCCCCGGACGCGCCATCGCCTGTGTACACCGATGGTCAGCGTCTTCAGCAAGTACTCAAGAACCTGTTGTCGAATGCGTTCAAGTTCACAGAGCGTGGCGCCGTCACGCTCTCGATTCGCCGCGCGGACAAGGGTCGGCGCTTCGCGGCGCGGAGCCTCGATCGCGCCGACGATGTGATCGCATTCGGCGTGAAGGACACTGGCATCGGCATCGCCCGCGACAAACAGCAGTTGATCTTTGAGGCCTTCCAACAGGCCGATGGCACAACGAGCCGGAAGTACGGCGGCACTGGCCTCGGCCTGTCGATCAGCCGCGAGATCGCGCGTTTACTTGGCGGCGAGATTCATGTGGAGAGCACGCCGGGGCAGGGGAGCACCTTCACGCTCTTCCTTCCCGTGCGGTATCACGAGCAGGACCGGCGACGGCTGGAGGACGAGCTCACATCCGCACCGCGCCCAGAGCGCCTCCGTTCACACCCGTCTACCGAGCGGCAATCATCGCGGCCGAGCGTACGAGACGGCAGCACCGCGGGAGCCCGGCCAGCTCCCGCGCCGACGCGTGACGTCGACCGCAAGGCGATAGCAGCGGGCACGGCTGCTGGAGGCGTCTCGGCAAGTGCGAGCACAGTGCCGCCATCACCCGCACTATCGCCTGCGACTGAACGCGCACCAGTGGAAGCCGCGGATGAATGGAAACTTCCGGACCTCTCGTCGATCGGGAACGAACAAGCGACGGACGGCGAAACCGCGGTGGAAACGCTCGAGCCCTCGCTCGAAGACCTGCCGCGTCCAAACGGCTTCGAAGACGATCGTGACGATCTTCAACCTGGCGATCGCGTGCTGCTCATCATCGAGGACGACGCTAGCTTTGCGCACATTCTGCTCGACCTGGCGCGTGACAAGGGCTTCAAGGGCATCGTCGGCCACGACGGAGAAATCGGCCTGCAGCTGGCGCACGCGTATCGACCAGACGCGATCACGCTCGACATCGATATGCCGGGTATCGACGGATGGGCCGTGCTCGACCGTCTGAAACATCACCCGGACACCCGACACATCCCCGTTCATATCATCACGGGAATTCGTGAGAGGCAACAGGGCATGAAGGCGGGTGCCATCGCGTATCTCGAGAAGCCGGTGACGAAGGAGGCCCTCGACGATTCCTTCAATCGCATCTCGCAGTTCATCGATCAGCAGGTGAAGCGACTGCTCGTCGTGGAGGACGACGACGTACAGCGGCACAGCATGATCGAGCTCATTGCACACGAGGATGTCGAGATCACTGCTGTCGCGACAGCGGAAGAAGCCCTGAGTGAGTTGGCGCAGACGCATTACGACTGCATGGTGCTCGACCTCGGTCTCAAGGGTGGGCAGGACGGATTCCAGCTGCTCGAGACAGTGAAGGGGGATCCGGCAATGCGGGATCTCCCCATCATCATCTACACGGGGAAGGAGCTATCGCAGGAAGAGGAGACGAGGCTCCGACGGTTCGCCGATACGATCATCATCAAGGACGTGAAGAGCCCGGAGCGACTGCTCGACGAGACCGCGCTGTTCCTGCACCGCGTCGAGGCAAAGCTGCCCGAGCACAAACGACGCATGCTCGAGCGTCTGCACAACGCGGACGCTGTGTTTGCTGGGAAGCATGTGCTTGTCGTCGATGACGATGTGCGAAACATCTTCTCGCTCACGAGTGTGCTCGAGGATCACGGAATGCGCGTCTCGTTTGCCGAGAACGGCAAGTACGCGATCGATCTCCTCAAGGGCACGCCGGACATCGATCTCGTACTGATGGATGTCATGATGCCGGAGATGGACGGTTACGAGACGACTCGCGCGATCCGGCTAATTCCGGAGCTGCGCAACCTGCCGATCATCGCGCTGACGGCGAAGGCAATGAAAGGCGATCGCGAGAAGTGCATCGCCGCAGGTGCATCGGACTATATCACCAAACCAGTCGACACAGAGCAGCTTCTGAGTCTCATGCGGGTATGGCTGTACCGGTAACCCAGGGCAAGGCGCTCACTGGCCCACCGGTCGCGTACAACTCGGATCTCGAGCGACTCGAGATCGAGCTGCTGCTCGAGGGGATATTTCGCCATTACGGCTTCGATTTCCGCTCGTACGCTTACGCGTCGATTCGACGCCGCCTCTGGAAGCGCATCGAAGCCGAAAGTCTTCGTACGATCTCGGAATTGCAGGCACGCGTGCTCCACGATCCGGAGATGATGGAGCGCCTGCTGCTCGACCTCTCCGTCAACGTGACGGCGATGTTTCGCGATCCCGGCTTTTATCGGGCATTTCGCCAAATCGCCATCCCGTTACTGCGGACCTGGCCCTTCATGCGCATCTGGCACGCGGGCTGTTCCACCGGCGAGGAGGTGTACTCGATGGCGATACTGCTCAGCGAGGAAGGGCTCTACGAGCGGTCTCGCATCTACGCAACGGACATCAACGATGTCGTACTGCAACAGGCGAAAGCGGGCATTTTCCCACTCAACCGGATGCAGGAATACACCGAGAACTACATCAAGGCAGGCGGTAAGCAGTCGTTTTCCGAGTACTACACTGCGAAATACGATGGCGCACTGTTCAGTCCGAGCTTGACGCGGAACGTCGTCTTTTCGCAGCACAACCTCGTTACGGACCGCTCGTTCTCGGAATTCAATGTCATCTTCTGTCGCAATGTCTTGATCTACTTCGATCGCGAGCTGCAGGACCGCGTGCACGCCTTGTTTTACGAGAGTCTTTCGATGTTCGGAGTGCTCGCTCTCGGTTCCAAGGAAACATTGCGCTTCTCGAAGTACGAGCCTTGCTACGAGAAGCTGCACGCGCGGGAGAAGATGTACCGAAAGGTGAAATAATTCTTCGGCATTCACCGGTGGCATATTCGATCGTGGTTGTCGGCACATCCTGGGGCGGTCTGAACGCGCTTCGCGAGCTGGTGGGTAATCTGCCCGCGGACTATCGAGTGCCAACCGTTCTCGTGCAGCACCGACATCGACAGTCCGATCACCTGCTGAGCACGTTTCTGCAGGAGCGAACGAGCCTCCCGGTCACCGAGGTCGAGGACAAGATGCCGATCGAGCCCGGCATGCTCTTCGTGGCTCCGGCGGATTATCACCTGCTGGTCGATCGCGACATTTTTGAACTGTCTACCGATCCGCCGGTTCGATACAGCCGACCTTCGATCGACGTGACCTTCTATTCCGCGGCAGACGCGTACGGCCCGGCATCGGTCGGCGTGATTCTGACGGGCGCGAACTCCGACGGATCGCGTGGACTGAGGCGCGTCTTCGACCGCGGCGGGCTCACGCTGGTCCAGGATCCAACCACCGCTGAGAGTCCAACGATGCCCTCGGCGGCGATTCGGTGCGTGCCGGGCGCGAGCGTGCAGACGATCTCACAGATCGCGAAAACACTGGCCGACGCCGACGCGCGATCGAAGGCCGAACGGGCCGCGGTTACGCCGCGGGCGGCCTCGGATCAACCCGACACGCTGCGACGGCGCGCCGCTCCGCCAGGAGGCCCGTGAGCAGCGCGCCGTCCGTGCCTAACGGCAACGGCTCCGCAGCACAGGCGGCACAACCGGTGCCGCCAACGACGGAACAGGTCGACATTCTCGTCGTCGATGATCGCGCCGAGAATCTGCTCGCGCTGGAGGCCATTCTCGAGCCGCTGCATCAGCGGCTCGTGCGTGCCTCGTCAGGCGAGGAAACCCTGCGCCGGCTTCTCGAACGCGACTTCGCGCTTATTCTGCTCGACGTCCAGATGCCGGGCATGAACGGCTTCGAAACGGCGAGAATCATCAAGTCTCGCGAGCGCTCGAAATACATCCCGATCATCTTCCTCACCGCGATCAGTAAGGAGGAAGCGTACGTCTTCGAGGGGTATTCGGTCGGCGCCGTTGATTATCTCTTCAAGCCGTTCCAGCCCGAGATCCTTCGCTCCAAGGTCGCTGCGTTCGTCGATCTCTATGTGCGACAGCGAAACGTTGCGGCGAAAGAGGCGCTGGTGCGCGAGAGCGAGCGTCGCGAACTGGAGCTCCGCCACATGCGCGAGCTCTGGGAATCGCAGGCTCGCTTTCGTGAGGTGGTGACCTCGGCGCTCGACGCCATCATCTGCTTCGATGAAGCAGGCACGATCACCTTGTTCAATACGGCGGCGGAAAGCATGTTCGGCTGTCCGAGCGCCGAGGCGGTCAGCACTCCGATAGCGCGATTCTTCGCTGACGAAGAGCAGTCACTCCGCGAGCTTCGCGTCTTTGCCGAGGAACGCGATGGGCAACGCGCGTCGAAACAGGCGCCGTCGACGAGCATTCTCGAGCTCACGGCGAAACGTCCATCAGGCGAGCTCTTTCCAATCGAAGCATCTGTTTCACTGCTCAAATCGCGCACCGATCGCACATACACGTTGATTCTGCGCGACGTCTCCGAACGCTTGCGTCATGAGGAGATGCTCAAGCAGCAGGCGGTATCGCTCGCGAACACGATGGGTGAGTTGAAAGCACTGAACGACGAGCTGAACGAACGCCAACAAGACCTCGAGCGGGCGATGACGGCGCGCAGCCGCTTCTACGCGTCGATGAGCCACGAGCTGCGCACACCGATCAACGCCGTCCTCGGCTACAGTACCCTGCTGCTCGAGAATATCTACGGGCCGCTCAACGAGAAGCAGAAGGAGGGCATCGAGCGCACGCACAAAGCGGCGAAGCACCTGCTCGAGCTCGTAAACGATGTGCTCGACCTCTCGAAGATCGAAGCGGGCAAGATCGACCTGCGGCTACAGCCGGTGAGCTTCCCGTCGCTCATCGAGGATCTGTTCGTCACCGTGCGTCCGCTCGCCGATCAGTACGGATCGACCCTTCGCATCGAGCACGCCGGCGAGTCGATTCGCGTCGTGTCCGATCCACGACGTGTCCGTCAGATTCTGCTCAACTTGCTCTCGAATGCGATCAAGTTCGGCCGCGGGAAGCCGATTCGGGTTACCTTGACGCGCCGCGACGACAATGGAATTACAGTCGAGGTGATCGACGAGGGCGAAGGCATCGCACCCGATGATCAAGAGCGCATTTTCCATGAATTCGTACAGCTCGGCAAGACGCAGTTGACGGAAGGTACCGGCCTCGGGTTGCCCATCTCGCGACGACTTGCCGAGCTCCTTCGCGGCTCGCTAACACTGCATTCAGAGGTCGGACACGGCAGTACATTCCGTTTGTCGCTCCCGCCAACTGCCGAGCGCGCCCCGAACGTGCGCATCACCGATCAGGACATGACGCCAGCGCCAAACGACGAGCGCGTCACGCGCGCAGTCGCTCGAGATGATACGGAGGGAATAAAAGAGCCCGAGCCACACACGCCGAGCCGAATGGCGAGCTGAGTCCTGGTCGCGAGTGGTGACACGCGTCACGCCGCAAAGAGTGCCGGCGCCTCTGAACAAACGCGGTTAGCG
>DATBBP010000355.1:0-2895 GCA_036270935.1 Gemmatimonadaceae bacterium | reverse complement strand
GTATACACGCTGACGCGCCGAATCAATCGGTCCTCCCGCGACATGCGCGGACGGGAAGCGGATCTGATGTCGACCATGCAAGAGGTGCTCTCCTCGATTCGTCTCGTGAAGGCGTTCGGCCGGCAGGATCATGAACGGCGTCGGTTCGAGTTCCAGAGCGAACGGATCGTCGAGTCGACGCTGCGAACACGCGACGTCAAGGCGAAGCTGGCGCCGGCGGTCGAGCTCATCGTCGCGTTAGGCAGCGCGGCCGTACTCTGGTTTGGCGCGCGGCAGGTCCTCAATGGCGCGTTGACTGCCGGAGCGCTCGTCGTTTTTCTGCTGTACCTGAGCAAGATGTACAAGCCGATTCGCGAGCTGTCGAAGATGACCGACACGTACTCGCGAGCACTCGTCGCGTTCGATCGCATCAACAACTTCCTCGCGCTCGAGATCGAAGTGCGTGACCTCCCCGGCGCGCGGCGCGCACCTCGCTTTCATGGTGCGATTGAGCTCGATCACGTGTCGTTCGCGTATTCGCCCGCGCGTCCTACGCTCGTCGACGTGAGCCTCACGATTCCGCCTGGCTCAGTGGCGGCCATCGTTGGGCCAACGGGTGCAGGGAAGTCGACACTGATCAACATGATCGCGCGCTTCTACGACCCGCAATCGGGACGCGTGCTGATCGATAGCGAGGACGTGCGATCGTTTTATCAGGAGTCGCTGCGCGAGCGCATCAGCTTCGTGTTGCAGGATACGCTGCTCTTTCGGGGGCCCGTGTGGCAGAACATCGCCTATGGCAGAACAGAGGCGAGTCGCCGCGACATCGTGCGGGCTGCCGAGCTGGCGAACGCCGACGCATTCATTCGTGAGCTGCCGGACGGCTACGACACGATGGTTGGCGAACGCGGCGTCACGTTGTCGGGCGGCCAGCAGCAACGCATCGCTATTGCGAGAGCGATCATTCGCGATGCACCGATCCTCATCCTCGACGAGCCGACGACTGGATTGGACGCGGGATCGGAGTCGTTGGTGCTCGACGCGCTTCGGCAGCTCATGCGTGGCAAAACGACCATCGTCATCGCGCACAGCCTGGCGACGATCCAGCGCGCCGACATGATCTTTGTGGTAGACCACGGGCGCGTCTGCGAGCGTGGCTCGCATACAGCGTTGCTCGAGGCTGGTGGAATGTACGCTCGGTTGCACGAGCTTCAGTTCATGCGGAGTGGTGCCGCGCCGACATCCAGTGTCAGCTAATCCAAGTCCCCAGCGCCATTCCAAGTAAGCCGACAAGGAGCGCGGCCGCGCCAAGAGTACCGACACCGGCAGCGATGGCCCTCACGATGCGGAGCATCTTGAGAGCGCCGATCGAGTGCGCGGCAGCGACTCCACTCTCGCGAAGTTCTCGATCGGTGATTCCCCACCCTCCAAACGCCGCAAAACACAGAGCGGCGCTCACGATCAGATGCCAGCCAGCCGGTCGCCAGATGAGCGCGATGAGCGCGGCGACAAGACCGATCGCGGCATCGAGCACGAGACGTGTATCGGATGACCGCCGAGCGCGGGTCGTGAGAAACTCGACGAGACTAACCTCCGGCTGCTGTTGCGATTCGACCATGTATGCGGGCCTTGGTCAACCGAAGGTGAACGAGAACGCCTCGACGCCGGGATCCAGATACTCGATTCGAAACACTCGATCGACGATTGGCTTCGACTGTCGAATCAGTTGATAAACGCGCTGTTCGGTCGCCACCCCGTTGCCCTGCTCGTCGACGTCGCCGCCATGAGCCGCAGCCACAGGTTGAGCATCGAGCATGACACGGAATCGTACGGGACGTGTGCCCATCGGAGGGCCCATGACGAGATGAAGATCCCGGCCGTGAAAGCAGTAGGCGATCCGCCCGTTAGGCTCGTTCAATGCTATCGACCCCTTCTCGATTGTCCAATCGCCCTCGACCGCCCACTGATTCAGATGCAGCTCGCGCGGCAGCGTATAACGCTGGCGGCCACGCGATGCGACACCACCCGGAGACGAAAAGCCCTCGGTTCGCTCGTAGCCGACATAGTTCTCGGCTGATCTCAAGTCGGCCCAGTCCGAGGGAGCTTCGATGCCGCGAGCATCGACGGGCGCAGCTTGATTCGCCGTCACGTGCGCTCCTGATTCCGTTAGCAATTGCTGAATCATCCGTTCGGATTCGAGATACTCGCCTTCGCCGAAGTGGTGGTGCCGCACGCGCCCCTTTCCGTCGAGCAGATAGAGTGCCGGCCAGTACTGATTGTTGAACCCACCCCAGATCTCATAGTCGTTATCCACCGCGATCGGATAATCCACCTTCATCGCCGCCATTGCGCGCCGCACGTTGTTCAGGTCATGCTCGAACCCAAACTCCGGCGTCTGGACGCCGATTACCACGAGCCCCGCGCTTTTGTATGCTTGAGCCCACGCGCGAATATACGGGAGCGTGCGCAGCCAATTGATGCACGTGAACGTGCAGAATTGAACGAGGACGACCTTGCCTTTCAGGCTGGCGGCGGTCACTGCGGGCGAATTGATCCAAGCTGTCGCCTTCGCGAGCGACGATAGCTCATCCATCACCGCGAGCCGTTCGATCGCGTGCAGCGGTCGCTGCCAGGAGCGCGAAATGTCGAACCTCCCTGCTGCGAGGGACGCGCCGGCTGCGCGCAAGAATGTGCGACGGTCGGGATCGTTTCGAAGAGACATTGGTCGGTCGCGATCACTTGATGAACGTAATTAGCGGCCACGTGGCTTCGATGCGCCCGACCGAACGTTTGGTCCGATTCTTTCAGCCCGCAGCGAGAGAAGAGAACCGGCGACCAACATTACGACGACGACGTACAAGCTTCCGAGATGGCCCATGGTGGCAAGTCCGTACACATAGTGCAGGGGAAGAGTGA
>DATBBP010000354.1:0-2335 GCA_036270935.1 Gemmatimonadaceae bacterium | reverse complement strand
CCATGGATCCCGTCACGAACTACCTGCGCGAAACGAATCGCCGCACCGAAAAGGCCGATCTCAGGAACGGGAACATCGTTACGTTGCGCGCGGACCGGCATCAGATCGTGCCGCTCGACGAGAACAACACCGTCGACGCCGCCGTCTCGTTCGTTCTGAACGTGCTGTTCGACGGCAATCGCAGCAAGACCGAGATCCGCCTCGCGCGTGCGATGTTCCGGCCTGCAGCGAGCATCGTGCTGATCCCGCGCGACCGGCCTTCGCTCGCGTGCGCGGTCGGCGTCGACGAGTTCTTCGCCGCCGACAAGGACATGCTGCGCTACGAGGATCGTTGGGAAGAGTCGTGGCGCATCCACGATCCCGAGGTCGACGGTGGCACGCGCCTGCGTGTCCGCGCACACATCGTGCTCGATCCCGGCCGCGACATTCCGGAGCCGCGCGCGACCGAGGTCGTGTTCGCGCGGCGCAACGCGTCGACCGGACAGCGGATCCACTCGTGCACGATCGTCTACGACGAAGCGGCGCGTGCGAGCTCGCCGGTGACGCTGTTCGGCTGATTGCAACACACGCGCGCTTCGCGGCGCGCGTCAGACGTCCGGCGTGGAATCGATCGCGTTCGCGAGAAAGAGGCGAGCCATGTCCCAGTGCCGCCGCACGGTGCGCTCGGTGACGCCACGAAGCTTCGCGATCTCGACGAAGCTGATGCCGCCGAAGAAATGCCATTCGACGAGCTGCGCGAGATCGGCATCGCAGGCCTGAAGCTTTTCGAGCGCGGCATCGACGGCCAGCAACTCGGAAAGCGACGTCTCCGGCTGCTCGATCTGCTCATTGAGCTCGATGCGCACCATCTGATGCCCGCGCTTCGTCGTCACGCGGCTGCGTGCGATGTCCGTCAGCACGTGTCGCATCGCTTGCGAGAGGATGTTGTAGAAGTGCGTGCTGCCTTGCAGCTCGCGTCCGTCCGTGCGCGAGAACTTGAGCCACGCCTCGTGCAGGAGCGTGGTCGGGTTGACCGACATCCAGTCGCCGCTGCGCCGCAGCTGGCTGCGCGCGATGCGCTTCAGCTCCTGGTAGACGCGCTCGAAAAGCTCGTTGCGCGCGTTGGCCTCGCCGCGGGCAACCGCGTCGAGGAGATCGGTGACGTGCGGCCGTTCGGCCATGCGACGAAGTCCCCCTGAAAATTGGCGCCGAAGCCCATCCGTGAGCCGTGCCTGCAGTGGAGGGTACCGCGAATGAGTCGTCCCGGCGCAGCCCGCGCGTGGGACGCAATGATTTCCTACAGGAAGTCTTCAGAAACCGATGGTGCGGCGCAACGGAACTGGCGCCGGTACTGCTAGTCGCACTGCAACTGGCGCGACGTGGCCTCGAGCGCCGCGTGGGCGATGGCCGTCAGCTTGACGAGTCGAGCTGCGTAGAGCTCTTCCACGGCGAGCTGCTGTTCGAGGCGAAGAATCTGATGCCGCAGCCGGATCTGCCAATCGCGCGGAGCAAGTCGATCGTCGATCTGCGGCCCGCCCAACCGGTAGGTCTGCCGGATGCGCTCCGTCTGCACGATGGCATCGACATCGACACCTTGCCCCGCGAAGGTCCAGTCGAGCGAGGCGTAGAGCACGACGGTCAGCACGAATAGCCGGCCGCAACGCTCTCGCGTCGTGCCGGTCGCAGTCATATCGACGTGCTTGCGCAACGTCTGCAACAGGATCACGGGTGAAAACATTCGTTCGCGCGCGTCCACGTCGTAGGTGAGTGCGTAGTGGAACGCGCGTCGTGCGTCCTGGATCCGGCGGAGGAGGTCGTCGCTCAACTGGCGCTTGCGATCTGCGTCGGCGGGATCGGACATCGGCGGCGCTCCTCTCGTAGGTGTCTATCGCAGATACGGGATTCGCGGTCGAACCGGAAACGGGCTTGGCGACCTCTCGCGGTTCTTACCGAATGTCGTCATGCGCGTCCGCGTCGAACCGACTCATTACGAGAATCACGCCGCAGACGGACACGGGCGTTGATCGCGTAGCTCCTTTGCGACGCCGCATGTCCGCTCTGGCGACAGACACCGTAATGAACGATTGGCAAGGACGCCCATGCACGCGTTTCGGTGCGCGGAACTCGCAGATCTCCTCGATCGCGATTTGCGCGCGGGAACGACGTTGCAACGTCCAAAGGCCGACAAACCCTAACTTCGAAAGTCAGCCCGAGCGTGGCTGCAACCACTTGCTTGCGGGAGACCAATCAATGGCTATGACGAACGAGTCCCAGACGCGATCCACCTACGTGACGCGATGGGCAGTGTCGCGCGGTTTGCGCGCTCTAGCTCTCTCAACGAGCGCTTTGCTGGCAA
>DATBBP010000353.1:0-1997 GCA_036270935.1 Gemmatimonadaceae bacterium | reverse complement strand
TGCAGCGGCGACACGACCGGCCCGAACCAGGTGCAGAAGCCGGCAAGTGATCTCCATTTTCTTCAGCTGAGCCCCTTGGCGCCGGCACTCCAGGCGACGACGGTCTCGTTCTACGCGAAGAAGGGCGAGGATCGCGAAGCCCGCGTGAAGTTCCAGAACGGCGAGGACTATCTACGATTTCGCGTCTTCGGCAATTCGCTTTTGCAGCGTCCCGATGGGGGCGTGTTTGCGCAAGGTGATTCCATTCTCATCACGATCACGGTCACCGATCCGACGAAGCTCCAGGCCGACTTTCAGCCTGCGGGATTGAAGTTCTCGCCCTCGGCACCAGCGAGGCTGCAGTTCGAATTTGGCGAGTGTGATGGAGACATCAACGGCGATGGTGTCGTGAATGCCGCCGACACGACGCTGCTTCCGCTCATCTCGACATGGCGACAGGAGACGCCTGGAGCGCCGTGGATAAAGGTCAGCAGCACCGTGGAGACAGACATCAACGAGGTGCAGGCCTTCATCACCGGATTCACGGGCTACGCGCTCGCCTACTAAACCAGCGGGCGCATGGTGTTTCTCTCCGGGATCGATACGCTGCTACAACGGGCGCGCCGGCATGCCGCGGCGGGCGAGTGGGCGGACGCGCTCCTGATTCTTCGAGAACAGGGAGACGCGACGCGCACGCACCCAGAACTGGCGACGATGCGCGCCGACGCCGAGCTCCGTACCGGACATCCTCGTGAGGCGCGCCAGTGGCTCACCACGGCGTTGCCGACAATCGAGCGAAGCGGTGATCGGGCAGCCCACCGGAAGGCGGTCAATCAACTCGGTGTGGCCGAAATCGAGCTTGGCTCCCTTGACGAGGCGGAGCGCGTATTCGGCCGCGCTCTCGAGCTGGCCCGCGCCGACAGTGATGATTTGCTCATCGCCCATGCGACCAACAACATGGGCGCGATCGCCAACATTCGCGGTCATCGCGACGAGGCGCTCTCGCTGTATCAGCTGGCGATTCCAGCATATCAACGGTTGGGGAATGTCGCTGGCCTCGCGCAGAGCTTGCACAATATGGCGATCACCTTCCGACACCTTGGACAACTCGAGCGCGCGGGGGAGTATGCGCGGCGTGCGATCGGCTACGCGAACGAGTGCGCGAACGGCCCCTTGCTCGCGCTCGCCTGGCTCGAGCGCGCCGAGCTTTCACTACAGTCGGGCGACGCGGCGCTGGCTGAGGTTGGAGCCACTCGAGCAGTCGATCAGTTCGCACGCATACCCGACCCGATTCGCCAGGCGGATGCTCTTCGCGTTGTCGGCGCAGCGCGCCTGGCCCTTGGACATGTTGGCGAGGCGGAAGCTGCGCTAGCGCGCGCGCTGGAGATGGCGCGAGCGCACGGCAGCCGGCTCGTCGAGGGTGAAACGCTACGTGTACTCGCTGAGTGTCTCGTGACGCGCGGCGATCTCGAGGGCGGACGACGAGAGATCGCGACCGCGATCGGCATCTTCACCGAGCTCGGCGCCGACGAGCAGCGTGGCGAGGCACTGCAGTGGGCGAGTCCCGTGTGGAACAACGAGTGGCCTAACGAGTGAATCACGGCTCGACAGACAAGATGCCGATGGCACCCTTCTGTCCGTGGCCGAAGCCGTGATTCACGAAGGGGAATTCTCCAGCGATGTCGGCGACGAGCTCGAAGATCATTCCGCCGCCAGCGGCGAAGTTGAACGTCTGCACGCCACGGATCGCACTCGCCGGCGGCGCGCCCAAATAGACCGTGTCGAACTGTTCGCCGACGACGTGAAACGCGCACGGGATCGTGGGACCCGCATCCACGACGTAAAAGCGAATACGATCGCCGCTGACGTCCGCACGCGTCGAGGACGAGGGAAACCGCCGGCAAGGCCGCGAGTATCGAGACGTGCTTGACAAAGCTACGTCGGTTCTCCGACCGACTGCGTTCGCTCGTTAGGTCCAACGTCTCGGCGACATCCGAAAGAAGAACATCGGTTTTCTT
>DATBBP010000352.1:0-15543 GCA_036270935.1 Gemmatimonadaceae bacterium | reverse complement strand
GTCGAATCGGTCTCGAACAACGTCCGTGGGATGTTCGCGCCACGCTGTCGCAGCCGGGAGTAGAGCTCGGCGCGCATGGCCGGCGTGACATTGAACTCGGGCGACGTGATCGTCCTCTTCGCTTTGAGCGAAAGCGCGTAGTCCGTCATTGCATCGCGGAAGCTCGCGACATGTTTGCCCAACGCGATCTGCAGGGTGGCGATCGCTGCATCCTCCAAGGAATCGCTCACCGGGACATCGGGCGTGATGCCGCCGCCGCCGAGCACAGTGCGTCCAGCGTCGGTCTTGAATTTCGGACGGGTCGTGTCGGCCCCGGTCAGGGTCCGGACGGCCTCCTGATCATCGTCGTCGTCCTCGCTGTTCGCATGCACCTTGTTGATGCTCCGTCCCGATGGCGTGTACCAGAGCGCCGTCGTCAGCTTCAGCGCGCTGCTGTCCGATACGGGGAACAGGCTCTGCGCGCTGCCCTTCCCGTACGAAGTCGTACCGACGATGAGCGCTCGGTCATGATCCTGCAGCGCACCGGCGACAATCTCCGAAGCGCTCGCGCTGCCGCTGTCCACCAGCACCACCACCGGCAGCTGCGGCCATGGCTGTGGCAGCCGATCGACATAGTCGCGATCCGCTTCCTTCGTCCGGCCGCGCATGCTCACGATCTTCTGCCCCGGATCGAGAAAGAGGTCGGCGATCGCGACGCCCTGATCGAGCAAGCCGCCCGGATCGCCGCGCAGATCGAAGATGAGGGCGCGCATTCCGCGCGCGCAGAGCGAGTCGACGGCCGCTCTCAATTCTTCGTCCGAATTCTCACTGAAGATAGTGACGTCCACGTAGCCGATGCTGTCGCGCAGCAGGATCGCATGCTGCACGGAGTGGGCATGGATCTCTTCCCTCGTTAGGGTGAAAGGCAGCCGCGTCGGATTCCCGGGTCGCTCGATCACCACGCGCACCACGGACCCCGGCCGTCCACGGAGCGCCTTCAGCGCCTCATCAGAAGTCCAGGATCGGGTTGGCCGTCCGTCGATCTCGACCACACGATCGCCAGTGACGATACCGGCGCGCTGCGCTGGCGTTCCCGGCAGCGGCGCAACGACCGTGATCCAACCATCGCGCACGTCCATCTGAATGCCCACGCCCGCATAACGACCGGTCGTGCTTTCGTTCAACCGCGCCAGACGATCTGGTGGTAGATAAACCGAATGAGGATCGTGAAGCTCGAGGAGCATTCCGTCGACCGCCTTCCGGTACAGAACGTCCTCGTCGACGGTGTCGACGTAGAAGTTCTCGACGTGCTGCAGTACTTCGTCGAACAAACGTTCTCGCGTGACGTAGTGTCGGCCCCTGCCGTCGTAGCCGGCTTGCATGAGCCAGCCACCCGACACGAGCGCGACGGCAAACACCGCCGTAACGACCACTGCTCGTGACCGCATCCGCTCCTCTCCTCGACTTCGTAATATCAGACGCCCCCGAGTGCCGGGCGTTCAGGTATCGAGAGGGAAAAAAGCGGGCCAGCGTTGGCGTAAGAGCACGTGCACGCGCTGAAAGACTTCGTTCTCGCTGCCGCGTGCGTCAACGACGGCAATCGGACCGCACTCCGGATGGCGCTGCTGCCATTCCACAGTGGCGAACTGTCGGAACGCGGCCGCGACACGCGCGTGAAATTCATTCGCCGCCGATTCGATGCGATCGTGCGCGCCGCGACGCGCGACACGCGACAGACCTTCGTCAGTGGGGAGATCGAGCAGAACGGTGATGTCCGGCGTCGACCCACGTGTCGCCATGCGATTCGCGGCGACGAGCTCTGGCTCGGGAATGCCGCGTCCCACACCCTGATATGCGTACGTGGACAGAAAGAAGCGATCGACGAGGACGATGGCGCTCTTCGCGAGCGCGGGCTTCAGCACGCGCTCGACGAGCTGCGCGCGTGACGCCATGAACAGCAACGCCTCGGCGTTCGGGACGATGTCCGACGCCGGATCGAGCAGGATCCGACGAATCTCATCACCGAGGATCGTTCCACCCGGCTCGCGCACCGCGACGACATCGCGTCCGCGTGCGACGAGCCATTCGCTCATCAGCCGCAGTTGCGTGCTCTTGCCGGCGCCTTCGGGACCTTCGTAGACGATGAGCAAGTGCTATTTGGGTGGCTGGTGGATGGTGACTGGTGGCTAGGGGCTCACGAGTCACCAGCCACCAGTCACTATAACGTGATGATGCTACTCGTCGCGCCCTTCTCGATGCCCTCGAGAATCCAGTCGTTCACGCGCGACATCACCTTGTCGAAGTTCTCCTGCGCGACGAGCAGACGCTGATACGTCGGCCTCGACTGAATATCAGATACCAGCGTGTCGAGCTTGCGCTCCATCTCTTCTCCCGGACGCTCACCTCGCTGAAGCATCCGCTGCGCCTCGAGGCGCAGCTGCTCCATCTGCTGCAGGAGTGCCACCGTCTCGCGATCGTCGTTCAGGGAGTCGCTTGCGCGCTTCACCTCTTTGTACTCGGGGCTCTGCCCGATCGTCCGACCCAGATCCTTCGCCTTGTCCTCGATCATTCGTTCTCCCGTCCGGATTCACGACCGCTCACGCATCGCTCCTGCTACCACTCACTTACCGCCGCGTCGCAAGCACAAACCGTTCTCGTCCCGCGAGGTCGAGATGCACGCCGACGTCGTCGTACCGATGATCGGAAGCAATACACTCGGCGACGAGCGACGCCCGGCGCGCGTCCACCTCGAGCGCCAGCAGGCCGCCGCTCACCAGCGCGTCGGGGACGTGAGCGATCAGCTGGCGGGTTGCCTCCAGACCCTGCGCGCCGCTGAAGAGTGCGACCGGCGGCTCCCAGTTGCGTACGTCGGCCGGCAGCTCGAGCGCTTCATCGAACGCGATGTATGGCGGATTCGACACGATTACGTTCGCTTGCTGGCGGCGCGCGCGCAACGGCGCGAGCAACGAGCCATGCGCCAACGACACTCGCGCGCGGAGCGCACCACGCTCGCGCAGCAGACGAGCGTTGGCTTCAGCGACGTTCAGCGCGTCGAGGGAGACGTCGATTCCGAGCACTTCGCCAAACGAGCCCTCGCTCGCCAGGGCGAGCGCGATAGCGCCCGAGCCCGTCCCGACATCCACGGCAAGCTCCAGCGGCGTTGTGGCGCGCTCCAGCACGAGCTCGACGAGCTGCTCCGTCTCGGGCCGTGGGATTAGAACACGCTCATCGACGTCGAGCGTGAGATGCCGAAACGCCGCGCGGCCGACGGCGTAGGCGAGCGGCGCGCCGCGGCCTCGCTTGGCCGCCGCGACGAAGGCCCGGCTTCTCACGTCCGGATCGACGCTCGCGTTGGCGTTCGCCGACGGCCAGAAGCGCGGCACGTCATAAAGCGCAGCCACTATTTCGCGGGCCTCATTCATTGCCTCGCGATCGGTGAATCGGCCAGCGGCCGAGAGCGCGTTCGCGAGCTCCTCCACGAGCGCGCCCACGGATCCGGTTGCCAACGCGGACGACCGCGCCGCGCGCCCACCCTCGTTCACGAGCGCTCCTCGTCTTCGGCCAGCCGCAGTGCCTCGATGAGCGGCTCGAGCTCACCGTTCATGACAGCGGCGAGATTGTGCGTCGTGAAGCCGATGCGGTGGTCGGTGACCCGACTCTGCGGGAAGTTATAGGTGCGGATCTTCGCCGAACGGTCGCCGGTCCCCACCTGAGTCTTGCGCATGCGCGCGCGCTCGGCCTCGCGCTCGGCGATCCTCATGTCGAGCAGCCGCGCGCGCAGGATTTCCATCGCCTTCGCCTTGTTTTGAATCTGCGAACGCTGGTCCTGCTGCTTCACCTCGATTCCCGTTGGCAGATGGGTGATGCGCACGGCCGAGTCGGTCGTGTTGACACCCTGGCCGCCGGGACCACCCGATCGGAAGACGTCGATGCGCAGGTCCTTGTCTTCGATCTTCACATCGACTTCCTCGGCCTCGGGCAGCACCGCCACCGTGGCCGCCGAGGTATGAATACGGCCCTGACTCTCGGTCTCGGGAACGCGCTGCACGCGATGCACGCCCGACTCCCAGCGCATCAATCCGAATGCGCCGTCGCCGAGCACCTTGAACACGACTTCCTTCACGCCGTGGAGCACGCCTGACGAGTAGGTGATCGACTCCAGGCGGAATCCCTGGCGTGTTAGAAAACGCTCATACATGCGGTGCAGATCGGCGGCGAAGAGCGCAGCCTCGTCGCCACCGGTGCCAGCGCGAATCTCGACGATCGCGTTGCGGTCGTCGAGTGGATCGCGGGGAATGACGAGCGGCGTGAGCTGTTCCTCGAGCTTGGCGATGCATGACTCGAGGCGTGCCTGCTCCGCCCGAACCTCTTCAGCGAGCTCGGGGTCGTCAACAAGAACGAGCTCGCGCACCTGCGCGAGCTCGTCTTCACACTTGTGGAGCTTGGCCGCCAGTTCAACGATGGGAGCGAGGCGGCTGTGCTCTCGTCCGAGCTCGGCCAGACGGTGCGCCTCGCGCAACGTGGCCGGATCAGAGAGAGCCTGTTCGACCTCGGCCGCGCGCGCCAGGACGTCCGCGAGGCGATCTCGGAGCGACAGAGCCGAGCCTCAGCTCGATTGCTTGCCGAACTTCTGGCGGAAGCGCTCGACGCGGCCGGCAGTATCGACCAGCCTCTGCTTGCCGGTGAAGAACGGATGGCACTGCGAGCACACGTCGGTGTGGATCTCCGCTTGGGTCGAGCGGGTCTGGAACGTATTGCCGCAGGCGCACTTCACCGTCGCCGTATGGTATTCGGGATGGATATCGGTCTTCATGACAACCTCGATGTACAGGATGAAACAGCTGCGAAATATACCCGGGCCTGAGCGTAAAAGACAAGCCGACAACGATTTGGGAGTTTGACAGCGGCGCCGGTGCCGCGTAACTTCGCCCCGGCTATTTTGCCAGCATCACACGGCCTACGTGTGACACCCACTTTCGTCCTCCGCATCGACCTGCTTCCCCCTTCGCTGTTGAACCTACGCACCTCGAACGGAGTCCTCGTGAGCCAGGTGACCACACAGAACGTCGATTTTCTGGCGACGGTTCCGCTGTTCAACGGACTCGATCGCTCCGAGCTGGAGAAGTTCGCCGAGGTGACCAGGGAGAAGTCCTACCCGAAGGGGAGCGTCATTCTCTTCGAGGACGACCCTGGCGACTCGTTATTCGTGGTGCGCGACGGACGCGTGAAAGTCGTGCTCATCGGCGAGGACGGCCGCGAGGTCATCCTTGGCGTGCTCGGCGTGGGCGAGTACTTCGGTGAGCTTTCGCTCATCGACGACCGGCCTCGTTCGGCACACGTCATCGCGATGGAAGATTCGAATCTGCTCGTCCTGCGTCGCGAGGATTTCCGCAAGCGCGTCGAGTCGTCGCCGAGCGTCGCCTGGTCGCTCTTGACGGAGCTGTCGCGCCGGCTGCGCCGCGCCGACGACAAGATCGGCGGGCTGGTCCTCCTCGACGTCCCCGGCCGCATCGCACGTCTCCTGCTCGACCTCGCCGAGGAGAGCGGGACCAATGCAATTGAGAAAACACTAACCCATCAAACGATCGCCCAGATGATCGGGGCCAGTCGTGAGACGGTTTCACGCGCCATGAAGGATTTCCAGGACGCCGGCTGGATTACCGTCGAGCGCCGACGCATTGCACTCGCCGATCGCGCGGCGTTGGAACAGCGGGCGCAAGTTCGGATGTAGCTGTGACAACTGTCACGGGGGTGCCGTGACAGCCTTCCTAGCCTTCGCGCGGTCGATCGCGACAATGTGTCGGTCGCGCCGAGGCGGTACGCCATGAGCTTGCGATTACAATTTTGGGGTACGCGGGGCTCGATCCCGACGCCGGGGCGCGACACGGTTCGCTACGGGGGCAACACGCCTTGCGTGGAGCTGCGGACCTCGGAAGGGTGGCTCATCATCCTCGATGCCGGCACAGGCATCCGCGAGCTCGGACGATCCCTCATCTCGCGCGCCAACGGCGCGCCGATCACGGGCGACATTTTTCTCACCCACGCCCACTGGGACCATATACAGGGCATCCCGTTTTTTGGTCCCATCTTTCAGCGCGGAAATCACTTCACCATCTGGGGCGCCAAGGCCCTCCAGACGGACATCGGCCGCGTCGTCCGCGACCAGATGTCGCCAGTCGTCTTCCCCGTCGCATTCGATGAGTTGAACGCCACAATCAACTTCTCCGAGATTGCGGACGAGTGCCGTCAGGGGAACGGTTACGAAGTCCGAGCCTATCAAGTCCGTCATCCAGGTGGAGCACTTGGCTACCGATTCACCGAGCAGAACGACAGCAACCGGGCCCTTGTCTACATCTCAGACAATGAGCTCGGACCAGGAGCGAAGTACGACACACGCAAGGCGTGGCGCGCTGGATTGATCAAGTTCGTCCGCGACGCGCGTGTGTTGGTGCACGACACGATGTACACGTCTGAGGAATACGACCATTTTCGCGGTTGGGGACACTCGACGTACAACGAGGCAGTGGAGCTGGCATTGGAGGCGGGTGTAGAGCAGCTCGTGCTCTACCACCACAAGCCCGAGCGGAGTGACAACGAAGTCGATCGGCGTGTAGACGAGTGTCGCGCACTTGCCGCGCGGCGTGGCGGGACTCTCGAGATATTGGCGGCGGCGGAGGGAATGACGCTGCTCGTATAGGTAAACCGGTTTGGAGGAATGTCAGATGAGAGCACGGACGTCGACGAAGGTGTGGATCGCCGCGGCGGCGCTAGTCGCTACCCCGATCGTGAGCTTCGCCCAAGCGAATTCCCCGGTCGTTGCCGTTCTGTATTTCGATAACAACTCGTTCGGCAAGGATCGCGCGGACTTCGATGGGCTCGGGAAAGGCATTGCCGATCTGCTCATCACCGACATGGCGTCGAATCCCGCGATGCGGATCGTCGAACGCGACCGTATCCAGTCGATTCTGCAAGAGCAGTCGCTCGTGCAGTCGAAAAGCATCGATCCGCAAACCGCCGTGCGCCTCGGCAAGCTGCTGGGCGCGCAGTATATGATCACGGGCGGGTTCATGAGCGACAGCAAGGGGACGCTGCTCGTGACGTCACGCGTGATCAGCGTGGAGACCGGCGCGATCACCAATCCGGTGAAGCTGCAGAGCAAGAGCGACGACGTGCTCGGTCTGATCGGTCAGTTGTCGAGCAAGCTCAATACAGAGCTCAAGCTCCCGGCGCCGGTTCGAACAGGTGAGGCGGAGCAAAAGAAGCCAGCCAGCGTCGGTGACGCGCAAGCCACGAAGCAGGCAGGACGCCAGGCAGCAACGACGCAAGTGGCGCAGAATGCGTCGGCGAAATCGAAGAAACTCGACGTCAAAACCGCGCTGCTGTACTCCAAGGCGCTCGACGAGCAGGACAGCGGCAATCGTCAGAAAGCGGCTGAGCTCTACCGCGCGGTGCTCGAGAAATTCCCGGATTTCGGTCCGGCCCAACAGAATCTGGCCAAGGTCCAGAAGTCTGGCCACTGATCGCCCCTCCAAGGCTTCTCAATCGCCGGCGATCTACACCAGGTCACCGGCGACTAGTTCGTTAGGTACTCCCGCCGCGCGGCCGCTGCTCATTGCGTCCGCAGGCCGGGCAACGAAGGGACTGCCGTTAGGCAACAGCGACACCATCGAAGTCCGGCGTGTCGCGGCGCTTCCCGCGGCAGCGCAATTGGATCCTGGTCGGCCAACCGTGATCCTCGTCGATCACCGTTTTCTCGAGGGGATCGAGCACGATCGACGTCACCTCGCCGAGTTGGCTGGCGTATCGGCGCTCGTCGGCTTCGGCGATCCGGGTGAAGCCGAACCCGCTCCGGATTTCCCAACGGACCTCCTGGCGAGCTATGTCGCCGCCGACGCCCCCTCTGGCGCGATGCACGCGCTGCTCCAAGGAGCATTCCGTCATGCCGTGAGTCTCGTCGGCGCGCACGCCGCGCGCGAGGAGCGCGCGATGCGTCATCGCGAGCTTGCGGAGCTCACGAGCGTCGGTGTCGCGCTCTCGACGGAGCGCAATCTGCTCGCGCTGCTCGAGATGATCCTCACACAGGCGCGACGCATCACGTCCAGCGACGCTGCGTCGCTGTATCTGGTCGAGCGGGGCGACAATGGCGCGGTGCCGACCACGCTCCGCTTTCGTCTTTCGCAGAACTATTCACTGAAGGACCTTCCCTTCCCCGAGTTCACGGTCCCGATCGACCATTCGAGCCTCGCCGGCTACACGGCGGCCACGGGCGAGCCACTGGTGATCGAGGACGTGTACCTTCTCCCGAACGACGTCTCATATCGGCAGAATCGCAGCTTCGACGAAAAGTTTGGCTATCGCACGAAGTCGATGCTCGTGATCCCGATGCGCACGCATCGGGACGAGATCATTGGCGTTCTTCAGTTGATCAACCGAAAGCGCGATCGCGAGACGGTGCTCTCATCGAACGCGGTCACCGAGCGCGAAGTGCTGCCCTATGACCAGCAGTCGATCGAGCTGGTCAGCGCGCTTGCCTCGCAGGCCGCGGTTGCCATCGAGAACAGTCTTCTCTACGAAGACATCGAGCGGCTATTCGAGGGCTTCGTCACCGCCGCAGTGACCGCGATCGAGCAGCGTGATCCAACGACGTCCGGTCACTCGGGTCGGGTTGCGACGTTCACGGTCAGCCTTGCCGAGGCGGTGAGCCGTGCCGGCGTCGGGCCGTACCGCGGCCTGTCGTTCACGCACGAGCAGCTTCGCGAGTTGCGCTACGCCGGCCTGCTCCACGACTTCGGGAAGGTCGGCGTTCGTGAGCAAGTTCTCATCAAGCAAAAGAAGCTCTATCCGTGGGACCTCGACGTCATTCGTCACCGCTTCGCCTTCCTGCTCCAGCGCTCCGACCTCCAGTTCGAGCGCGAGCGCGCGGATTACCTGATGTCGCACGGAACGGCGCAGTACGAGGAATTCGTCGCGAGACTCGAGCAGCTGCGTCGCACGCGGCGCAACGAGCTCAATCGATTTCTCGACGCAATCGTTCAAGCCAACGAGCCGACGATTCTGCCCGAAGGCAGCTTCCACGAGCTGAAGGAAATCAACGAGCGCATGTACGTCGATTTCGAGGGCGTCGAGCGCCCGCTGCTGCAAGACGAGGAGCTTCGCTTCCTCATGATTCGCAAAGGTAATCTCGATGACCGCGAGCGCCGCGAGATCGAATCACACGTCACGCACACGTTCCGCTTCCTCGAGCAGATTCCGTGGACGCGCGAACTGAGACGCATTCCGGAGATCGCGTACGGCCATCACGAGAAGTTGAACGGCACTGGCTACCCACGGCGCGTGACCGCAACGGAGATCCCTGTGCAGACGCGCATGATGACGATCTCCGACATCTTCGACGCGCTCACCGCCACCGATCGTCCGTATAAGCGTGCGGTCCCCGCGGAACGCGCGCTCGACATTCTCTCCGAGGAAGCGAGAAACGGGATGATCGATCAGAATCTCTTGCAGACGTTCATCGAGGCGAAGATCTTTCTCTCGCTCGCGAGGGGGGCTGAGCGGCAAAGTAGTGACGAGTAGCGCGCCACTATATCCGGACCTCCTTCTCCTCTTCCGCGGACTTGTACACCGCCTCGACGATCTTCAGCAGCCGCAACTGATCTGCCGGCGGCTCGTATGGACTCGCTTCCCGAACCACCGCGACGAAATGCGCGAGCTCTGCTCGGTACGACTGGATGAACGCGCTCTCGCGGCCCGCGGCTCCTGTCGGTGACACATCGGTTGCGCGACCGTTCAGCTCTTTGACGACACGCAAGGGCGCCATGCGTGCGCTGCCGCGCGTCGCGACGACCTCGAACCACCAGCGCTCTTCCTGTCCCACGTAATCGTTCGCGACGTCACACGCGAACACGAGGCCGTTCGCGAACGTGATCTGCACCAGCATCCCTTGCTCGACCGCACTCGCGCCTTTCGCTCGCTCCATGTGCGCGGCGACACGCACCGGATCGCCGAAATCCGTGAGCCACAGCGCGAGATCGAGCAGCGGAACACCAAGATCGAGAAAAGCCCCACCGCCCGCCTCGGCGCGGCGAAGTCGCCAGCCTTCTGTGGAACGCTGCAGGCGATAATCCCCTGCGCGAATGCCAGTGATCTTTCCGAGCTCGCCGCCGCGGACGAACCGATCGAGTCCCTGCACATCGGTTCGGAAACGGTGGTTGTTCGCGACGATCACCATCTTGCCCGCTCGCTGCGCCGCGGCGAGGATGCGCTCGACACCGCGTGCGTTCAACGCCAGCGGCCGCTCGCAGAGCACATTGACTTTCGCCGCCAGTGCACTGAGCACATGCGGCTCGTGCAGGTGGTTCGGCGTCGCCACGACCACGGCGTCGAGATCGGGCAACTCGAGCAGATCCTCGATGTCGTTAAGCGTGTCGCGAATGCCGAACCGATCCGCAAGTGCCCGTGCCTTCGCACGGTCGTTGTCGCAGATGGCGGCGAGCTCCGCGCCACGCATCTTCGCCAGTACGGGCAAATGCGCGAGCTGTGCGATCGCGCCTGCACCGATGACTCCGATTCGAACCCGTTCCTTCATCGCGTCAATGCTCCTCACGCCGAGGCGGGCCGAAAAGGTACAAGGCTCCCGCGCGAAGCTGCAGTGATCTAAATCCACTCAACACGTCCGCACGCGCTTGCGCCTCGACGGCGAAACGTCCCCAGGGACGGAAGAGAAGACCAGCGTTGGCGAAAAGCCCGGTGGAAATGTTGTCGAGCGCGCGCTCGACGAACGTGCCGTTGATGAGTTGCCCCTCGGCGTTCACCACGTGGGCCGCGATCCCGACGCCGATGAAAGGGCGAATCGCCACCGCGGACGAGCTTTGCCACCGCGCCGCCGCGCTGAAAATCACGTCGTATACCTTCACGTGCGAGCTAACCAAGGAGAAGTCATTCGTCGGGTCCGACACGCTTCGCCGTAGCGAGTCGAGGAACGCCGCAACAGCGGCATCGGTGTAGCGCGATTCCCAGAAGCTGACGTCGATCACGGCGCGCCAGTTTCGCGCGATCTCGCCGTAGTCCGTGCTCAGGGCATAGATCTGCGTCGGCACGACCTGCGAAGGCACAACGCGGCCCATGCTCGCGCCAAGCGAAACGAACTGCAGTCGATCGAGCCCAACGCGCTGAAAGAACGACGTGTCCTGCGCGCATAGCAGCCGAGGCAACGCGACAAGCAGCGCCAGCAGCGCGTACCGCTTACTCGATCGCGCCAACGCTGGTTCCGGGATAGTAGGTGCGCAGAATCGTATGGAAGTCCTGGCCTGCGCGAGCGCGTCCGATCGCGCCCCACTGACACATCCCCACGCCGTGTCCGTACCCTGTGCCCCGAAGCACGAGCTGGGAGATGGCACCATCTCGACCTGTGGTGACCTGGGCGTTGAACGCGGTGCTGTTCAGAATCTCGCCGCCAGGCGCACGCAGGACGTACCTGATGTCATTCCCTCGAAGGACATAGTTGCCCCGATCCGTGGCGATCTTGAGCGTTCCGACGCGTCCCGATGGAGTCCGCGTATCGATCTGCACGTCGCGCGGCGTGCCGGGATACCCGCCGGGCGTCGCCGTGTAGCTACCGAGATAGCGAACGAGCGCTTCGCGCAGCGTCGGGCCATCGAGCGTCCGCGTCCAGCGAAAGCGTGGCGCGATGTCGCAGTAGAATCGGTCGGTGCCTGGAATCTGATCGCTCACGCTTCGCAGATACGGTTCACTCGATGTGCGCCAAATCTCTTCGGCGGCCGCTGTCGATCCGCCGCACGCCGAGTGGTACGGTGCGTTGACGACGCGCCCGTCGTACTGCAACACGAGTCCGCGCGTGGAGCTCACGGCCGCGTTGGAGACCAAGGTTTCGACGTCGGCACCGCCATACAGCTGGTCGGTCACGCTCGCCGTAACGTCGTAATGCTTTGACGGCGATAATCCGGTTAGATGGACGTAGGCATAGCTTCGCGCCGTGACCGCCTGCGCTTGCACCGCGGCGGAATCACGCGCGTCGCCGGTTCCGATCTCCAACGGAACGACACCGCGGAGGTAGTCGTCCATGCGTACGCGGTTCACGATCGTAATGGCGGTGTCGCTCGGTAGAAACATCAGCTCGCCGCGATAGTGCTTGCCGTTGAGCGCGATGAGCGCGCTGCTGGAGCGCGCAACGAGGCCGCCCGATTGCCACGCGCTCGCGATGCCGTCCGGCCCAACGCCGCGAATCCGTGACCCGGCGCGCTCCAAATGCCAACTCTCACCGCGTGGGACGCGCGCGATGAGCCGTTCGGCATCGGACGAGTAGAGTTGGAAGTCTCCGCTCGCCGAGAGGGTGGCGGTCGCGGAGCTCGCGAGGGCAACACGAACGGTGGCGTCACTGGCGCTGCGGGAGCCCCGCGGCAACGGCCGCTCGATGCTGCCGCCGCTCGCCGTCACGATGCGCCGCGCACAGGCAGCGATCAGCACCGCCGTCAATCCGCCGGCGAAGGCGAGCCGATGCCTAACGAATACGCGCCTCACGACGCGGCGTGGCTCATCGCCTCGTCGAGTCGCTCGAGGGCGAGCGCGACATCGGCCTCAGAGTGCGCCGCCGACATGAACGCAGCCTCGTACGGCGAGGGCGCGAGGTACACCCCCTGCTCGAGCGCCGCATGAAAGAATCTGCGAAAGCGCCCGGCGTCAGACGTTCTGGCATCGGCGAAGTTCCGCACTGGCTCACCGCGAAAGAAAAACCCCCACATGCTTCCCGCGGAGGCAGCCGTGAACGGTACGCTGTGCCGGGCCGCACTCGCGGCGAGTCCTTGCACGAGTGTCGTCGTCCGCGCCGAGATCCGATCGTGAAGCGCTGGAGTCAACGCTTCGAGCGTGGCGATACCAGCGGCCATCGCGAGCGGGTTGCCGGAAAGCGTTCCAGCTTGATAAACCGGTCCACTCGGCGCGACGCATTCCATGATCGCCCGACGGCCGCCGTACGCGCCGACCGGCAGGCCACCGCCAATGACCTTGCCTAACGTGGTGAGATCGGGAACGACGCCGAACCGTTCGCGTGCGCCGCCGTACGCCACACGAAAACCCGTCATGACCTCGTCGAACACGAGCAAAGCGCCGGATCTCTCTGTCAGAGTGCGGAGTCCTTGCAGAAACGGCGGATCAGGCGGAATGAAGCCCGCATTGCCGACGATCGGCTCGACGATGACCGCCGCGACCTGATGCTGCGAGAGCGCGCGCTCGACCGCCGCGAGGTCGTTGAATGGCGCTGTGAGCGTCAGCTCGGCCAGCGCTGCGGGTACACCGGGCGAGTTCGGGAGACCGAGCGTTGCGACGCCAGAGCCGGCCCTAACGAGGAACGAATCACCATGGCCGTGATAGCAGCCGTCGAACTTCACGATGGCGTCTCGCTTGGTGACGGCGCGCGCGACGCGAATGGCGCTCATCGTCGCTTCCGTTCCACTGGAAACGAAGCGCAGCATCTCGATATGTGGCATGCGCCCGACGATCAGCTCGGCGAGCCGCACCTCGAGCTCGGTGGGAATCCCGAAGCTCGTGCCTCGCCGCATCGTCTCCTCGAGCGCGGCCAGCACAACGGGCGTCGCGTGCCCGAGCACGAGTGGCCCCCACGAGAGAACGAAATCGATGTATTCGTTGCCGTCCACGTCCCAGATGCGCGATCCCTCACCGCGCTCGGCGACGAATGGCTCGCCACCGACGCCGCCGAACGCACGCACGGGAGAATTCACACCGCCCGGGAATAGCTCGCGTGCGCGGGCCATCAATTGCCGGGATGCAGTGTCGGTGGTGCCTGTCATTTCCCGTAGCTTCCAATCGAGCTGGCAATCACCGGGAGCGAGCGGGCGCGATTCGGCGGTTGCCGCTCGGCAACGACGCGCACGAGCGAAGCCTCGAAATCGTAATCGTCGACGACGCGCTCGACCGCGACGTCGACAAGACTTCCGGGAACGATCGCGGTGCCATCGAGCGACAGCCGCGTGACGCCGTCGATATCATCGGCTTGCCAGAAGGTCCGCGCTTCAGCGATACCGCTGTCGTATACTCGATCGACGATCGCGCGCGCGACGCGGCCCACGCGCCGCTCGTAGCGCTCGGCGGTGACGAGACGTTGCAGCTCGACGAGGCGTTCCAACCGCTCGCGCTTCGTCGCCTCGGGCACGTCGTCTGGCATCACTGCCGCGTGCGTGCCTTCCTGAGGCGAGTAGGTGAACGCCCCGACGCGCTCGAACTGCATCTCCTCGAGGAAGTTGAGCAAACGCTCATAGTCGTCGTCGGTCTCGCCAGGGAAGCCGACGATACACGTCGTGCGGATTGCCACCTCGGGTACGATCTCCCGAATGCGCCTAACGCGCTCGCGGATCGTTGCCTGGCGCTCGGGCCGCCGCATTCGCTTCAGGACCTCATCGGAGCCGTGTTGAATCGGCATATCGAGATACGGCAGAACACGCGGCTCGCGCGCCATCAGCTCGAGCAGCTTCGGCGTGAGCCCCGCGGAATAGACGTAGAGAAGACGCAGCCACGGCACCGAGGTCTCGGCGAGGAGCGCGGCAAGCAGCTCCGGCAGGCCGGTCCCGTCGCGTACGTCTCGCCCGTAGTGAGCGAGGTCCTGCGCAACGAGATTGATCTCCACGGCGCCCTGCGCCTCGAGCAACTGCGCTTCTCGCACGAGCTCGGAGAGCCCGAAGGAGCGATGTCGTCCGCGCATGAGTGGTATCGCACAGAATGCGCAGCCGTGATCGCAGCCTTCGCTGACCTTGAGATAGCGAACGTGCGCGAGGTCGCCGGTGTAGATGCGCACGCCCGGATGGAGGACGGGGACGTCTTCGATCAGCCCACGCTCATGCAACTCGGGAATGAGCCGATCGACCTCAGAGGATCCAAGAAAGAGGTCGACTTCCGGTAGCGCCTCGATGAGCTCGTCCTTGTGCCGCTGCACCATGCATCCGAGCCCAACGACGGCGCGGCACGTTCCCCCGTGTTTCAGGCGCCCTGCTTCGACGAGTGCGTCGATGGACTCTTTCTTCGCTGCGTCGATGAAGCCACAGGTGTTGACGACTATGACTTCGGCCTCATCGAGGTCAGCGGTGAACACCGCGCCACAATCTGTGAGCTGAGCGACGTAGCGCTCGCTATCGACGGTGTTTTTGTCGCAACCGAGAGTGAGGAGAGAGAACTTCAAGCGGATATCGGCTAGGCGGTCGGCGGTCGGCAGTCGTAGGCAAGATAAGGGCATGGAATCAAGCGCGCGCTGTGCGCAGCGCACCAAGCACCAAGCACCAAGCACCAAGCACCAAGCACCAAGCACCTAGCACCTAGCACCTAGCACCTAGCACCTAGCACCTAGTGCCTAGCGCCTATCACCTGTAATTGCCGAACTTCAGCTCCACGCCGAAATCCTTGCTCTTCAGCAGCTGAATCGCGCCCTGGAGGTCGTCCTTCGACGGTGAGGAAATTCGAACCTGTTCACCCTGGATTGCCGCTTGGACCTTCTTGAGCTTCGCTTCCTTGATGGCGGCGGCGACCTTCTTCGCCGTTTCT
>DATBBP010000351.1:0-1682 GCA_036270935.1 Gemmatimonadaceae bacterium | reverse complement strand
CCACATCTGGCTCTGAAAGTTGAGCCGCATCGTGTCGAGAACGTCCAGATTCAGCGGCTTTCCGACCCTGAGAATCGCCAACCGGCTTCGCTGCTTGGGCGAGATCAGCGTCGTGTCGTAGTCGATCCGAAGCGCGCTAACGATCGTCGGTTCGCCTTCGTTCACGTGAAAGGTCACGTACACGCCTTTGCCGTGTGGCGTCACTGACGTGTCGACCGTTGCCTCACGATAGCCAGCGCGCCAGTAGTAGACGCGAATCCGCAGGACGTCGCGCTGAAACTCTTTCCGATCGAGGTAGTGCTTCTCGACGAAGAGCGGGGACTTGCTTACGAGGCAGAAGGGCAACAGCAAAGGGCTGTTACATCTGGACGCCTGGGTCGAGATGCTCTTGTCCAGGTCGTGATGGTCGACGTGTCTCACGCCGGTCACACTGAGCTTCAAGACCTCGGGCGAAGAGGTCTTTGCCGGTGATGTCGATTGCGCAGCCAAGACACGACCGCCCACGGCGAGAAGCAGCACACCAATCGAGTGCCACCGCAGGCCGCGCGCGAACGGGGCGCGGGAGGAGTGCGGGAACCACATAGATGGCGGACGAGACAAGCAAGGGCCGCGCCCGCAGCAAAAAGGCCGCGGCGCTCTTCGCGCCGCGGCCCTAAGATCTTGTCGTGCGAAGACCTTACAAGCCAGCGAGGAGTGCGTCGTTGGACGGCGTACCCGCGATGCGCTTGATCAGCCACTCCATCGCCGACTGCGGAGGCATCTGACTCAGTCCGCGCCGCAGCGTATAGACGCTATCGAGTTGCTCGGGGCGGAAGAGCTTCTCCTCGCGGCGAGTGCCGCTCGTGCCAATATCGATCGCCGGATAGATGCGCTTCTCGGCGAGTGGACGATCGAGCTTGATCTCGCAATTGCCCGTTCCCTTGAACTCCTCGAAGATCACGTCGTCCATTCGCGATCCAGTCTCTACGAGCGCGGTCGCGATGATCGTCAACGAGCCGCCGCCGGCCGACGCGGGAATCGCGCGAGCCGAACCAAAGAACGCCTTGGGCTTTGCCATCGCGGTCGCGTCCAGGCCACCGGAGAGCGTGCGGCCAGTGCCCCTTTCGGCCGTGTTATGCGCACGCGCCATTCGCGTGAGCGAATCGAGAACAATCACTACGTCCTTGCCGATCTCGACAAGACGTCGGGCCCGTTCGAGCACCATCTCTGTGACCTCGACGTGTCGCTCGGCCGGCTGATCGAAGCTGGAGGCGACGACTTCGCCGACGCCCCACGATATCGCTTCGCTCACTTCTTCAGGTCGCTCGTCGACGAGAAGGATGATGAGCGATGCGTTCGGATGATTGAGCGCCACACCCTCGGTGATTCCATGTAGAAGCGTCGTCTTGCCAGCTCTCGACGGCGCCACAATGAGTGCTCGCTGACCGTAGCCAATAGGCGCAATGAGATCGATCGCACGACGAATGAGCTCCGCTCCGCCGCGAGCGGGGCGCCCCGTCTCGAGCGTGAGCTTTCGCTCCGGATACGAGGCCGGCAGGGAGTTGAATTCCGCGCGGCGTGCTGCCGTTGCTGGATCGTTCTCGTTGATGGAGCGAATCTCGATGACCATGAGGCGTCCACGCTGGTCGCGTCCCACGGTGGCGTCGATCAGATCACTCTTGCGGATGCCGAGCTGGCGGACG
>DATBBP010000350.1:0-4208 GCA_036270935.1 Gemmatimonadaceae bacterium | reverse complement strand
CGGGCCCGGACCGAAACTCCTGTTGATCGGCCATCTCGACACAGTCTTCGAGCCGAGCAGCCCCTTCCAGCGGTTCGAGCGACTCGACGACTCGACGGCGCACGGGCCTGGCGTGATTGACATGAAAGGCGGCGACGTCATCATCGTCGCCGCGTTGCGTGCGCTGAAATCCGCCGGGCTGCTTCCGCGGCTCAATGTCACGGTCGTGTATGACGGCGACGAAGAGGATGCTGGGTCTCCACTCAGCGAGGCGCGGCGCGCATTGACCGAAGCAGCACGCGGCGCAACGGCGGCCATCGGATTCGAGGATGGTCCTGGCGATCCGCATCTCGCCGTCATCTCACGGCGGGGCGACGAGTCGTGGACCCTTCGAACGACAGGCACACCCGCGCACTCTTCGCAGATCTTTCAGAAGGACGTTGGCGCCGGCGCCGTGTACGAGGCAACGCGCGTGTTGAGCGAATTTTACAGGCAGCTGTCGGGGGAGCGCTATCTGACCTTCAATCCGGGCTTGGCGTTAGGTGGGACGGAGGTGCGGCTCGACAGCACTGGCGTTGCGGGAGCAGCCGAGGGGAAATCGAACGTGGTTGCCGAGCACATGACGGTGGTTGGCGATCTGCGAACGATCTCGCCGGAACAACTCACTCGTGCAAAGCAAACGATGCAATCGATCGCTGCGGCGCATCTACCAAACACCACCGCGGAGCTCACGTTCGAGGCCGGCTATCCGCCGATGGCGCCGACGTCGGGCAATCGTCGTCTGCTGTCGATGTACGATCGGGTGAGTCGTGATCTGGGGCTCTGGCCCGTGACCGCGGTCGACCCGTCGAAGGCTGGCGCGGCAGATGTGTCATTCGTGTCCGACTTGGTGCCGATGAAGATCGATGGGCTGGGACTTTCCGGCCGAGATGATCACACCACCAAGGAGACGGCAGATCTCCGGATGCTGCCGGTACAGACGAAGCGCGCAGCGTTGCTTCTGTATCGCCTCACGACCAAACCGCCCGAAACGAGCGATCAGTGATCGTGATTGCTGGAGATGGTGGTGACGAGTGTCTCGCCACTTCACTCACCATGACAGGATGACCGGGGCACGCGCGGGGTGAATTGTCCGGGCCTGATTCGCGCGAAGCGTCGAGCGAGCTAGGTCGTCTTTTGTGTGGACGACGCAGGCTCCGACGACGCCGCGTTGCCCTCGTGATAGCGTGTGACTGTTGTCACGATGCGATCTCGCACGTTCGCCCGGGCCCCGGATGCCGTACCTCTCGTTCGACAGCGAGTACTGCGAGCTTCGCTTTGGCGCCAACCTCCTTGGTGGCCGCGGCGAAGGCAGCGTGTTGCTGTCCGTGCTGGCACTGCTTCCTCCAGCGGCTCTCATTCTCGTCGGTACCGACGGCCGGACCACGATCCGGCGACTCCCATCGCGCTTTCCGATTCGCGTCGACGGAGAGATTCTCGGCTCGGCCTCGATGGAATTGTTAGACAATTCGCATCTCGAGGTCGGCGAGCACCGACTGATCTTCAATTTGTCGGTCGACACACCAGCGGCGAACGGCGCCCACGAGGTCTCGAGCAGCAGCTCCCCAACTGCTGGCGCAACGGGTCGTCCGAGCACGGAGCATCCGATTCCGGATATCGACCCTAACGATTTGTCGCCCTGGCTGCTCAGAGAGATGCGAACAGGGCGGATTGTCGGCGTTCCGCGAGCGGGAATGCTGATCGGGCGAAGTGAGGACTGTCACCTCGTCGTCCCGGGCCGCGGCGTCTCGCGCAAGCACGCGCTCGTCGAACCCTACGCGCAGGGGTTCGCGATCTCCGACCTGAGCGCGAATGGCACGCTGGTGAACCGCATTCGAAGCCGAGAGCACCAGCCGCTCTCGGCAGGCGACATCCTGCGAATCGGTGACGAGGATTATCGTGTTGAAAATGGCAGCGCGACTCGGCCACCTCAGGCGGAGAGCCAGCGCGCGACGGAGTTCGTGCCGACGGTCGCCGCGCCGGTAGAGAACGAGCGCCCGGAGCAACTCGCATCGCTCGAAGTGATGCGAGGCACGCTCCGTGGGACGCATTACTCGATCGAGCGGCCGGTGTGCGCGATCGGGAGCGCGCGCGCGAACGATTTGCGTCTCTCCGATCCCAGCGTTGCGCCCTCCCATGCCACCCTCTTGCTCAAGGGTGAGACCTGGTTCGTAACCGACTTGAGGTCACGGCACGGCACGTTCGTGAATGGCTACCGCGTCGCCACCGATCGTGCGCTGGCGCATGGTTGCACGCTGACCGTCGGGCACGTAGCGCTCGTGTTCCGGGCGAAGCGGAGCATGCCGGCGGCTGAGTCCGAGCAGCCAGAGGGCTGGTTCACGCGATTCGTGAATTTCCTTCGGGCGAGTTGAGACTGGTTGCTGGTTGCTCGTTGTTGGCGACTGGTGGTTGACGAGCGGAGCGACCGACCTGCGTTTGTGCTAAGATAAAGCGGCAGGTCGTCCTCGCTCGCCTCGTTGAACGAAGCCTGTGGCTCTTGACTGCGAATCACCAGCCACCAACCACCAGCCGCCATGTCCATCTCATTCAAGGTCAACGGCAAGTCGAAGACAGTCGACGTGCCGCCAGACATGCCCCTGCTCTGGGTGCTCCGTGACGTGCTCGATCTGAAGGGCACGAAATTCGGCTGCGGCATTGGGCAGTGCGGTGCCTGTACGGTCCAGCTGAAGGGCGTGCCGATACGTTCCTGCTCGACGCCGGTGGTCGCCGCAAAAGGCGCCGAGGTGACGACGATCGAAGGGCTATCGCTCGACGGCACCCACCCGCTGCAGCGCGCCTGGGAAGAAGTCGACGTCCCGCAGTGCGGCTACTGCCAGGCGGGCCAGCTGATGTCCGCGGCCGCGCTACTCAAGCAGAAGCCCAATCCGACGGACGCCGACATCGACGCGGCGATGAACGGGAATATCTGTCGCTGCGCAACGTATCTGCGTATTCGCGAGGCAATCCATCGGGCGGCGACGATGCCAGCGAGCCCGACGACGCAGGCGGGTCGCGCGCGCGCCGCCGCCAAGCGATAGGAGGACGGCCCAATGACTACAAGCCTAACGAACGAGTCGGTGAGTCGCCGTCAATTCATTCGCGCCAGCGCTCTCGTGGGTGGCGGCGTGCTGCTCGCCAGCTACCTCGAGCCAGTCGCGAGTGCGTCAGCGCTCGCCGAAGCTGCCGATCGGAGTCGCGGCGCGAATGACTTCCTGCCTAACGCATTCATCCGCATCGCGCCAACCGGGATCGTCACGATCATTGCCAAGAATCCGGAGATTGGGCAGGGCGTCAAGACAATGCTGCCGATGATCATCGCCGACGAGCTGGACGTCGACTGGAAGGATGTGCGGATCGAGCAAGCGCCGCTCGACACGAACAAGTTCCAGGCGCAAAGCGCGGGCGGCAGCACCGCGACGCCGATCAACTGGCTGCCGATGCGTCGGGTCGGCGCGGCCGCACGCGCGATGCTCGTCACCGCCGCGGCCCAAACGTGGAACGTACCCGAGGCCGAGTGTGAGACGCGATCGGGTGTCGTTCACCACAAGGCGAGCGGTCGCAGCCTGAGATACCCGGAATTGGGCGAGAAGGCCGCTACCGTCCAAGCGCCCGATCTCGAGAAAGTGGCGCTCAAGGATCCGAGTCAGTTCCGCATCATCGGGACGCGCGTGCCAGGCGTTGACACGCACGCGATCGTCACGGGCAAACCGATGTACGGCATCGACGTCACGCTGCCGGGCATGCTCTACGCTGTTTACGAGAAGTGCCCCGTGTTCGCCGGGAAGGTCGGGAGCGCGAACATCGACGAGGTCAAAAAGGAGCGCGGCGTTCGGCAAGTGTTCGTCGTCGACGGCGGGACGCAGCTCACCGGACTCCTGGGCGGCGTTGCCATCATCGCTGACAATTGGTGGTATGCGAAAAATGCTCGGCAGAAGCTCAAGGTGACGTGGAACGAGGGGCCGACGGCCGAGCAGTCGAGTCTTGGCTTCGCCGCCAGAGCGGCGGAGCTCTCGAAGCAGACGCCACAGCGGAGCCTGCGCAAAGACGGTGACGTCGACACCGCCCTCTCCGGTGCGAAAGTTGTTCAGGGCGAGTACTTCTATCCGTTCATCTCGCACGCCCCGCTCGAGCCACAGAACACGACCGCCTCGTACAAGGACGGCAAGCTGGAGATCTGGGCGCCGAGTCAG
>DATBBP010000349.1:0-8537 GCA_036270935.1 Gemmatimonadaceae bacterium | reverse complement strand
ACTGGCGGGAGATGATTACGAAATACATAGCGGGGCACGATTGACGAGTGACGAATTACGAGTGGCGAGAATGCTCGGCACTCGCCACTTTGCCACTCGCCACTCCCTAACAACCAACCACAGTTTTTATGCTGAAGATCGGACTCGTTGTGGGCCGCGAGTGGTCCTTCCCTCCGGCGTTCATCGAAGAGGTCAATCGGCGCGGCCAGGGCGTCGTCGCCGAGTATGTGAAGCTCGGCGGGACGTCGATGAATGAGCTCGTCGACTACGCCGTGATCATCGACCGCATCTCGCACGAAGTTCCGTATTATCGCACCTTCCTGAAGCACGCGGTGCTGCAGGGCGCGGTCGTCGTCAACAACCCATTCATGTGGTCGTCCGACGACAAGCTCTTCGACGCGTCGCTCGCGACGGCCCTCGGCATCGCGAGCCCGCGCACTGTCGCGCTGCCCAATAAGGACTACATCCCCGGAATCAAGCACGATGAGAGCTTGCGCAACTTGCGCTACCCTCTCGACTGGGACGGCATCGTCGAGTACGTCGGGCTGCCGTGCATCCTGAAGGACGCGCATGGCGGCGGATGGCGCGACGTCTACGTCTGCCGCACGCTCGACGAGCTGCTCGCGCATTACAACGCGTCGGGACAGCTGACGATGGTCGTGCAGGAATTCATCGAATGGGAGCACTTCGTACGCTGTCTCGCGTTAGGCAGACGCGAAGTACTCCCGATGAAGTACGATCCGCGAGGACGGCGCTACCTCGTCGAGCACGCACATCTGTCACCGGAGCTTGGCCGCCGCATCGTCGATGATTCGCTGACGCTCATGCGCGCACTGGGCTACGACATGTGCTCGCTCGAGTGGGCGATCAAAGACGGCGTGCCCTACGCGATCGACTTCATGAATCCGGCGCCCGACATGGATCTGTACTCACTGACGCCGCACTACTTCGAGTGGACGGTGAGGCACATGGCCGACATGGCGATCCGGCTCGCCAAAGAACCCCGGTCGTCTCTCGACATCAGTCGCGGCGAGTTCCTCCTCGGCCGGCGCGACATGAACGAAGCGCCCACGTTCGCCGACATCGAGACACCGCGTACGGTCGCGATCGAGCCGACGCTGGACATGCCCGCTTCGGCCGACGCCCAGTCGCGAATCTGACCCGTTCGGCACATGCTCCGCGACGCGATCGACCACTACCACGAGCTCCTCGACGTCGATCTGGCCGCCGAGTCGCAGTGGCGGCTCGACGAGCAGCTCCGTCGCCGCGGATTGTTCTTCGGTGATCGCGCCTTGTGTACCGTGTTGCGTCCACGCTTTCTGTCCGCCGCGCAATATCGCTTTCTCCAGCGGCGAGCAGCGATCGTCCTCAACGCGTTTCACACCGCGTACTGTGCCGCCCTCGACGACGAGACGCTGCTCGCCCAGTTCAAGCTCCAGGACTGGGAATGCGCACTGGTGCGCCACGACCCCGGCTTTCGCGACCCGAGCCCAGTCTCCCGACTCGATGCATTCTTCGTCGGCGAGAGCGGCGGGTTGCGATTCACCGAGTACAATGCGGAGACGCCGGCCGGCGGCGCCTATAACGACGTGCTCACCGAGGCGTTCTACGGACTCCCTATAGTTCGGGAATTCCTCAAGAGTTGGGATCTCCGTCCGCTGCCCGCGCGGCACAATGTGCTCCACGCGCTACTGGATGCGTATCAGCAGTGGTTGGGACACCGCGCGCTTCCGCGTGTCGCAATCGTCGATTGGGCCGAGGTGCCGACGCGCAACGAGTTCGTGCTGTTTCAGGATTACTTCGCTCGGCAGGGCATCGACTGCGTCATCGCCGACCCGCGCGACATGGAGTTCACCGGGGGCCGCCTCATGACGGGCGGCGGCGCCGTCGATCTCGTTTATAAGCGAGTTCTCATCAGTGAGCTGGTCGAACGCTTGGGGCTCGACAACCCGGTGATACGGGCCGTGCGCGAACGCGCGGTCTGCATGGTGAACCCGTTCCGTTGCAAAATCCTCCACAAGAAGGCGAGCCTCGCGGTCTTGAGCGACGAGCGCAACGCGTGGCTCTTTAGCAACGAAGAGCGTGAGGCGATCGACGCCCATATTCCGTGGACGCGTGTGGTCGAGGAGCGAAAGACGCTTGCGCCGGGGTTCGCCGATGCGAGTGATCTTCTTCCCTTCATCGCCGCAAATCGCGAGAACATGGTGCTCAAGCCCAACGACGAATACGGGGGCAAGGGCATCGTCCTCGGCTGGGAGGTCGATCAGACGGCGTGGGAGCAGGCGATCAAAGTTGCGCTCGACGAGCCGTACATCGTCCAGCAACGAGTCGCATTGCCGAGTGAGCCCTATCCAAGCTTCGTCGACGGCGAAGTCCATGTGGTAGACCGCATGGTGGACACGGCGCCGTATGCGGCGTACGGGTCGTATATCGATGGATGCTTGAGCAGACTCTCGACGGCCGCGCTCTTGAACGTTACCGCGGGTGGAGGAAGTCAGACTCCAACCTTTGTCGTCGAGAAGAGAAGTTAGCGAGAACAGACGTGGACCGGATTGTCAGCATGGGGAGCGAGGCGACGAAGGATCTAGCGTTACTTCTTTGTGGCCGGCCACTAATGATGGGCACTAGATCCTTCGCTTCGCTCAGGATGACATCAGTGGTTTCCGCCGAGGGCCAAACTCTTGCGCACCTGAGCCTCGCGCCACACCCTAGCGCTAATCCCTAACCCCCGGCCCCGATGAAGTCGCCATCCTTGACACTGGGAATCGAAGAAGAATATCAGATCATCGACCCCCAGACCCGCGAGCTTCGCTCGTACATCACCGAGATCCTGAAAGGCGACCACCTCGTGCTCGAGGAGGTGAAGCCTGAGCTGCATCAATCGATGGTCGAGGTGGGGAGTCGAGTGTGCCGAAGCCCGGCTGATCTCCGCGCTGAGCTCGTAAGGCTGCGGGGCGCGGTCATCGAGCTCGCGGCGCGAGGCGGGCTTCGAGTCGCGGCCGCCGGAACGCATCCCTTCTCCAATTGGATGACGCAGGAGATCACGCCCCTCGAGCGGTACATGGGCGTGAAGCAGGATCTTCAGGATCTCGCTCAGCAACTTCTCATCTTCGGCACGCACGTTCACGTCGGCATCGAAGATCGCGACTTCATGATCGACGCAATGAACGTCGCGCGATATCTGTTGCCACATGTCCTTTGCCTCTCGACGAGCTCGCCGTTCTGGCAGGGTCGAAAGACTGGGCTCAAATCGTACCGGAGCATCATCTTCAAGAACTTCCCGCGAACGGGCGTCCCACCCATACTGCGTTCGTACGCCGAGTTTGAGGAAATACTCAACGCGCTGGTTCGCACGCACAGCATTCCGGACGCATCGAAGATCTGGTGGGACGTCCGCCCGCATCACACGTACCCCACGCTCGAGTTCCGCGTGTGCGACGTATGCACGCGCATCGACGAAGCAGTGTGCATCGCCGCGATCCTCCAGGCGATCGTCGCGAAGCTCTGGAAGCTACGGCGCGACAACATGACCTTCCGCGTCTATCCCGCGACGTATATCGAAGAGAACAAGTGGCGCGCGGTGCGCTTCGGACTCGACGGAAAGCTCATCGACTTCGGCAAGGAGCAGGAGCTTCCGGCCCGTGAGCTGATTACGGAGATGCTCGCTTGGTTCGTCGACGACGTCGTCGACGAGCTCGGAAGCCGCGCCGAAGTCGAATACGCATTCCGCATCATGCGAGACGGCACGAGCGCCGATCGACAACTGGCGACCTTCGAGCGCACGGGTGATCTCAAGGCCGTCGTCGACCAACTCATCGCCGAGACCGCCGAGGGAATTCCGAGCGCACAGAAGCTTGCCGACGTCCGCGTGCCCGACCACGCGCCTCCACCGGTGACGCATGGTAACTTTGCCAGTCAGAGCGTGGAACATCGCGCGTGAAACCCGACTGTCATCCTGAGCGAAGCGAAGGAGCTAGCCTGCCGTGTTAGAAGCGAGCCATTAACAACGGACAATAGATGCTTCGGTCGCTTCGCTCCCTCAGGATGACAATCAGCCACCACCAACCATCAATCACCAGCTTGTCTCGTCCCGTCATCGGCGTTCCGACGCAAAACCTTCAGAGTATCGGCGGCGTGCCGGCCGACATCCCGGCGTCCTGGGTCATGAGCCAGCGCTACATACGCGCCCTCAGCGCTGCGGGCGCGCTGTCGTGGATGATTCCGCTCGTCGGCGACGAGCCCGAAACGCTACGCGGGATCTACGACGAGCTCGATGGCATCTTCCTGCCGGGCGGGGCCGACATCGACCCCGCCAACTACGGCGAGGAAGCGCACGCGCGCTGCGACAAGAGCGACCCCGCGCGCGACGAGGTCGAGCTCTCGCTCGTTCGCTGGGCGCTCTTGGACGGCAAGCCGGTGCTCGGTGTCTGCCGAGGTTTACAACTTGTGAATCTCGCGGCAGGCGGTACGCTGTACCAAGACCTCGCCGAACAGATGCCCGGCTCGATCAAGCACGACTACTTCCCCTTCGGCGGTCGGTTTGCACGCGATTATCTGGCGCACGAAGTCAATGTCGCCGGGCGTACCAAGCTCGCCGAGATATTCGGTGCGGGCGCGCTGAAGGTGAACAGCATGCACCATCAGGGCGTGCGACGCCTCGGCGCCCAGCTCGTCGCCAGTGCTGTGGCTCCGGACGGCCTGGTCGAAGGCATCGAGAGCGGGAATGGTTCCTACCTCGTCGCGGTGCAGTGGCACCCGGAGGCGCTCATCGAACACAGCGCGACTTCGCGCCGCCTCTTCGCGAGCTTCGTCGACGCCGCCAACGATTACCGGGACGAGACGGAGCGCGCGGCATTGCTGCGCTGACGAGGGACTAGCCCCTAGCCCCCTCTTCTTGCTGGTACTCGACCCCGACGAGCGCGGCGATCGCTTGCACCGCGAGCGTGATATCGAACGGCTTCCGGAGAAAGGGACAATTCGTGGCGGCGATGATTCGCTCCGCCTCGGTGGTGATGTCGCCGGTCATGAACAACGTACGCTCACGGTAGGACGGGTCCCACTCGATCGCAGCGCGGAAAACCGCGTCACCGCGCGAATCTCGCAGACGAAGATCGATCAACAGAACGTCGAACCGCGACTCGACAATCGCTTGGTTCGCCTCAGCAGCGCTGAGCGCGGTCGCCGTCTCGATTCCATGCCAGGAAAACAGGAGCGAAAGCGCCTGGCAGATGGACGGCTCGTCGTCCACGACGAGAAGACGCATTGGATGCGGCCCGTCCGCGGTTTGCCGCATCAGCGAAGGTTGGCTGATGCGTCCCGAGCCCTTGCTGGTCCCGGTCGGCGGCGACGGTTCCGCGATCACCTCTCAGTCCATCAGGCGGCGGAGATGTCGCTTCGGGTCTGAACGGTGCTGTGACCGTTGGTCTTGGGACCCCCGAGTGGATCGAGGAGCGCGCGGAGCTCGTGGACGAAGATGCCGAGCTCGAACGGCTTCAGCAGGTAGGGGCGTCCAGTTGCGTCAATCGCCTCCAACGCCTGCTCGCCGTAGTCACCCGTGATGAACATCGAGCGTTTGGCGAGCTCCGGATATTCGCGTTGGAGCCAAACGAGGAAGTCGTCGCCACGCACGTCGGGTAGACGGAAGTCGATGACGACCACGTCGACGGTGACCTCACCCAAGAGCGCGCGTGTTTCGGCGACTGTCCTGGCCGCGAGCGTGTCGAAGCCCCAACGATCCAGGAGTCGCCCGAGAGCAACCGAGATCGTCGCTTCATCTTCGACGAGCAGAATTCGCGGGCGCGGATCGGCCATTTTCGCCGCGGGAAGGGAGGAATCTGACACCGAGGAGCGGGAACCGCAGTCGGCGCGGCGCCCGCCCATGCATCAAATCAGAGCGACCTTACAATAAGCGCTTTTCAGACGAACCACCGTTTCATCCAGAACCACTCGGCACCGCCTTGGGCCACAAATTTAGAGGACGGACACAAAGTCCCTTGTGTGGGTATTGCCTCAGGCCCAGCTTGAGCGCGTAACGGAGACCGGGATCACAATCAGAGTGATTCCGGCCGTTCCATGCGTAGCGCAGTAGTCGTCTTTTTCTGGAGATAATGGCGATGCTCGCTCCACTTCCGTCGGTAGAGGCATTCAGGCGCGACGCCGTTTCGGACGGGGTCGAGCTTGACGACGGCGTTGCTGCCAGTTGGCTCGAGTCGGCAACTCGCCTCGAGCGCGCGGCAATGACGCGGGGAATGGAGCGCGAGCGGTTGCTCGCGGGTCTTCTCGCGCAGCACGGCGTCGTCGCCTTCCGCGATTCGGCTATCTCTGCAGCTGCATTGAGCTCCGCAGTCACAGCGCTGGCGTCCGATATGGAAGATCAGGCGTTCTTCCGACTCGCCCACAGCGTCCTTTCGGCTCTTCTTCTCGTGCTGCCGGAGAGCGAAGCCCTGCTCCGCGGTCGCGTTATCGCGATCCATGGAAGACTTGCTCGACATCTCGGTGAAGTTCCAGCTTCGGTTCGATACTACCGGGAAGTGGAGCGGCTCGGATCCGAACTCAGCTTACCCGAGCTCACCGGGCGTGCCTGGACCGGTTTGGGAATTCTCGCCCAGTTCCGCGGCGATTTCCCGGAGTCGCGCCGTCTGTTCCATGCCGTCCTGGACTTGGATGGGGCAGCGCCGGAATCCCAGAGCATCTCGCACGGCCAGCTCATGGTAGCGGCGGCGGCAGCGAGCGATTACGACACGGCCGCTACGCACGCCTGGCAGGCTTACAGGAATGCGGCAACGTCAGTGCAAGAAACCGAGGCGTTGAGCAACCTTGCGCAGCTCTTGCTCGACGCGGGTCATCCCCGAGCCGCGCTGCGTGGCTTCGCGGCGGTCCTCGTGCGCAATCTAATCTCGCGCCACGCGTTACCGGCGTTAGGCGGCGCGGCATGTGCCGCTGCTCGCGCACTTCCCCGTCCGGCGGCGCGCGCGCTGATCAAGAATTTCGCTGAGCGGCTCGATGGACTCGTAACGAGCCTGCATAATGGAGAATCACTGCCCTTCCCAAGTGCATCGGCACTCGTCGAAATGAGCGAAGCCTTGGCTCACGTCGGCGAGGAGGAACGTGCAAGTGACGCAGCAAGTCGCGCCGAGCTGCTCGCTGCTGCTCACGGGTTCCATCAGCTCTCTTACCGTCTCGAGAATCCCACCTTGGTCGCGCCGGCGAAGCCGTTGGCAGTCGCGTCTTCGACCTCCGCTATCATCGCCGCCGTCGACGAGCTCGAGGGTGCCGAGCTCGTCGGAGCGCCGGCGTAACGTTCGAGAAGTAGGTCCCTAGCAGTGAAGACCTTGGCCGACGATATAACCGTTCCGGCAGGTCGTATCGCTCATGTCGTGATTCACGCTCGGAACGCTCAAGCGCGACGACGTCGTGGGAGCTGTGGGAGAGGCGCACGCGGCTAACGCGGAAACGGCGGCCACGGCAATAAGAAGGCGGACGGCGGCAAGGCGGCGTGACATCGAAAGAGCTCCGGGCTGGGAGGAGGGAGACCGAGCGGGGACTCGGAGTAGCAGTTGGAGCACTAGCTCGTCCTGCAGCGGTAGAAGTAGCGCCGGCGCTGGCGCGTCGCCGTTTCACCCGTGCGCCTAGCGTTTCATGGTGTTACCCTTGGGCCCCATGGCCGCCGGAAACTTCCTCCCGCACCGACGCCCTGGCGAGACGTCGCCTCCGGAGAGCCCAAGCACCGTTCTCCAGGCGCGTGTCGCCGCACTCGTTCTCGGACGACTCGAACGCGCGCGACTCCAGGACGCCGTGCGCGGTCGCGCCATTCTCGAAAGTGTCGACACCGTCGCGGCGCTCGAGAGCCTCGTCGCGCGATCGGTGCCGCGCGTGTCAGCCGTCGTCACCGAGCCATTCGATGCGCGACGCACTCCGGTTGCGCCGACGCTCGCTCGTCTCAAGGCCGAATACCCTGGCATCGCACTCATCGGTTTGTGTCAGCCCGCGCACCGCTTCTCGAGCGAGATCGTCGCGCTCGTGCACGCCGGCGTCCATGAATTGGTGTTCCGAGGAGTCGATGACTCGAGCGCCGCGTTCCGACAAACGCTCGCGCGTGCGTCCCAGACGTCGGCCGCGCGCGAGGTACTCGCCGCGTTAGGCGAGCACCTCACGCCAGACGCGATGTCGATCGTCGAGACGTGCGTGCAATACGCATGGCCCGACTTCAGCTCGCGGGCGCTCGCACAAGTCCTCGGCGTGAACGTGAAGACGCTCGTGAAGCAGTGCCGTACGAGCGGACTTCCGTCTCCCGGCGCCCTGCTCAATTGGGTTCGGCTGATGGTCGTTGCGTATTTGCTCGAGGCGGAAGGCCGCGCACTCGAGCACGTTGCCGCCGCGTTCGGGCTCGACTCAGCGTCCCCGCTCCGAAACTTGATGAAACGCTACACAGGCCTCCGTTCGCTCGAGGTGCGCACGGGTGGAGGCCTCAGGGTGGTCGTCGAAGCGTTTCTACGCGAGGACGCCTTTGGACGGCAGGAAGAACGTCCCCGCGGCGA
>DATBBP010000348.1:0-5213 GCA_036270935.1 Gemmatimonadaceae bacterium | reverse complement strand
GCGGTCGACAAGACCGGCCTGAGCTCGCGATGACGTTAGGCTGGGCCTCCGTCGTCGGCGCGGCGCTGCAATTCCTCGTGCAATTGCCGACCGTACTGCGGCTCATCCCCGGACTCCGACTCTCGCTCGATTACGCGAACGCGAACGTTCGGAAGGTTCTCGCCAACTTCACACCCGTGTTCTTCAGCCGGGGCATCGTGCAGGTGAGCGCATACGTCGATCAGTTGCTGGCGAGTCTGCTGCCGCAGGGCATGGTTGCGCTGCTTGGTTATGCGGTCACGATCTACACATTGCCGGTGAGTCTGTTCGGTATGTCGATCTCGGCGGCCGAACTGCCGGAGATGTCGAGCGTGTTGGGCGACGAGTCGGAAGTCGCCGCGATGTTGCAAGCGCGATTGAACGCGGGTCTGCGGCGCATCGCGTTTTTTGTGATTCCGTCTGCGGCGGCTTTTCTCGCCCTTGGTAATGTGATCGCGCGAGCGCTCTTTCAGAGCGGTCGCTTCACCGAGACTGACACAATTTTCACCTGGGGCATTCTTGCTGGCTCGTCGGTCGGGTTGTTGGCGAGCACGCTCGGACGCCTGTACTCGTCGACGTATTACGCGCTGCACGACACCCGCACGCCGCTCCGCTTCGCGATCGTGAGAGTGTCGTTGACGACAGTACTCGGGTACCTGTTCGCCATCCCGCTGCCAGGACTCCTCGGCATCGATCAGCGGTGGGGAGCAGCGGGCCTCACGGCCTCGGCGGGCATCGCGGGTTGGATCGAGTTCTTGTTGCTGCGCTCACGTTTGAACCGGCGGATCGGTGTCACTGGGCTGCCGAGCCAGTACGTAGCCCTGCTGTGGCTATCAGCAGCGGTTGCCGCAGCAATTGCCTTCCTGATTGGGCGCGCGATGGGGCCAACTCATCGATTCGTCTACGCGGCGGCCGTCCTTGGGGCATTCGCGCTCGTATACGGCGCGCTGACGCTCGCACTGAGCATTCCCGAGGCACGGGCGCTGCTCGTTCGCCTGATCCGACGCTAATCGGAGCGCGTGGAGACGTGATCGGGGCGCTTGCGGAGGTAATCGCAGCGCTGGAGTCGCGTAGACGAGCGCTGGACTCTCTCTCTTGGCGTTCCGACCTCCAATGAGGTGAGAAGACACAGCGCGCCCGCGGTATTATTCCAGATATGGCAGGCGTAGCGGACTCAATTCTCGAAAAGATCCCGCATTTGCCGGACTCGCCCGGGGTATACCTCTGGCGCGACGCCGACGGAACGGTGATCTACGTCGGCAAGGCGAAGCGGTTGCGGTCGCGCGTGCGGAGCTACGTCAATCCAGATCAGTTCACGAGCGTACGAACGATCGCGTTGATGCAGCAGGCGGCGTCGCTCGACACCATCGTCGTACCGAGCGAGGCGCACGCCCTGATTCTCGAAGCGAATTTGATCAAAGAGTATCACCCCAAGTACAACATCGCGCTTCGAGACGACAAGTCATATCCGTACATCAAGGTGACGATCGCCGAAGCATTTCCGCGGGTCTACGTCACACGGCAGGTCGTCGACGACGAGTCGCGCTATTTCGGGCCGTACACCGACGTTGGCGCGATGCGTCGCGCGCTCAATGTCGTGAAGCGCATCTTCACTGTTCGCTCCTGCACGTACGATCTGCCGAAAATCGCGCCCGAACGGCCTTGCCTGGATTACCACATCGGTCGGTGCAAGGCGCCGTGTGTGCTGCTCCAGTCTCAGGCCGAATACCGGGCGATGATCGACGAGGTGATTCTTTTCCTCGATGGACGCGCCGATGAAGTGATGCGCCGTGTGAAGGAGCGAATCCGGCTTGCTGCGGATTCGCTCGACTTCGAGCGCGCGGGCGAGCTGCGCGACATCCTCCAGCACCTCGAGCGGCTCGAGGAACCGACGGTCGTGATGGAGTTCGAGGGCGGCGACCGCGACGTCGTGGGTTATGCACGGGATGGCGCAGATGCCTGTGTCACTTGGCTGAGAATTCGCGGCGGAAAGTTGCTCGCGCGCGATCATCAGTTCTTCGAAAACATCGAAGACGAGAGCGATGCGGCGGTACTCGAGGCGTTTCTCGTCGGCCCATATCGCATCGCGGCGGAGCGCACGCGCGAGCTGCTCGTGCCGTTCGACATGGAGGACCGAGACGTCGTCGAAGTGTCGCTCGACGGAGCGAAGATTCACGTCCCGCAGCGCGGTCCACGTCGCGAGTTGGTTGATCTCGCGACACAGAACGCGCGACATCTGCTCGAGGAAGCACGGCTCACGGGTGAAGAAACCGAAGAGCGTGCCGGTGATCCGATCTACGAGCTGCAACGACAGCTCGGACTGCAGCGCGTACCGCGGGCAATCGTCTGTTTCGATATCTCTCACGCACAGGGAACGGACACGGTCGCGTCGTGCGTATGGTTTCAGAATGGCCGTCCGTATCGTGCCGAGTATCGGAAGTTCAAGGTGCGCGAGGTTGAAGGAATCGACGATTTTGCATCGATGAACGAAGTGGTAACGCGGTATTTTCGTCGACGACTCGATGAGGGAAAGAGCCTGCCCGATCTCGTCGTGATCGACGGCGGCAAGGGACAGTTGAGTGCCGCTCATGCGGCGCTCGAATTACTCAATCTTGGTATGCTGCCGATGATCAGTCTCGCCAAACGAGAAGAGGAAATCTTTCTCGTCGGGCGCCCGGAGTCGCTTCGTCTCCCACGTCGTTCACCGGCGTTACGGATTCTGCAGCAGGCTCGTGACGAGGCGCACCGCTTCGCGATTACCTTTCAACGCAAGCGTCGCTCGATGCGTACGGTGACGTCGGAGCTGCTGCGCATTCCAGGGATCGGGGAGCGCAAACGGCGGCAGTTGCTCGAGGCGTTCGGCAGCCTCGAGGGTGTCCGGGCGGCGTCACCGGAAGCAATCGCGGCACTGCCGGGCTTCAGTCTCAAGTCGGCGGCGAAGATTCAGGCGGCGCTACTCGGCGCCGAAGCGTCTACTGGTCCAAGCTCCGAGCCACACAAGAGCAACGAGGCCTCGGGGCACCTAACGACGATCAGTACCAACTCCAATCAAGACGAATCGTGAGTACTTGGCACCTCGAGTGTTCAGCGTGCGGGCACCAGGAGGCAGGCAACACCAGAGCAACGGTGTGTTCGACGTGCGGACAACCGTTTCTCGTGCGGTTCGACTCGGTGCCGCCGCCGCGGACCGCGGTGACGCAGCGCTGGGACATGTGGCGTTATTCGAAAGTGATGCCTCTCGCCGACGGCGAGCAACCTGTTTCGTTAGGCGAAGGGCTCACGCCGATGCACGACGCGCCGCAGCTCGCCAAGGAAATGGGCGTGCGCCGGCTGTGGATCAAGGACGAAGGGCTCAATCCGACGGGGTCCTTCAAGGCGCGGGGCATGAGCGCAGCCGTGACGCGGGCGCGGGCCCTTGGCGTTCCGGGATTCGTCGTACCCACGGCTGGGAACGCCGGTGCCGCGCTGGCCGCGTACGCGGCGGCCGCACACGTACCCGTGCGAGTCTATGCACCAGCGACGACGCCACGTCCGATTCTCGACACCATCTGTGTGTTCGGCGCCGATCTCCAGCTCGTCGATGGGCACATCGGCGATGCAGGCAAGCAGGCGCGCGCCTTCGCCGCGGAGAGTGGCTACTTCGACGTCTCCACACTGCGCGAGCCGTACCGCATCGAAGGGAAGAAAACGATGGGCATCGAGGTCGCCGAGCAGCTTGGCTGGCGGCTCCCGACACACATCGTGTATCCCACGGGCGGCGGCACTGGACTGATCGGCATGTGGAAAGTCTTTGCCGAGATGCGTGCGTGGCGCTGGCTCGACGCCGAAGCCACGCTCCCGAAGATGATCGTCGCGCAGGCACAGGGTTGCGCGCCGATCGTGCGCGCGTTTGCGGCCGGAGAGGAGAAGGCAACGCCGTGGGAAAATCCGGTCACCCACGCGAGTGGTTTGCGCGTGCCGGGCCCCTTGGGCGATCGACTTATCCTTCGGGCACTACGCGAGAGTAGCGGTGACGCGCTCGCGGTGAGCGAGGAGGCGATTGTCGCCGGGACCCATCGCGTGTCGCGCGCGACTGGTATCGATGCGGCGCCAGAAGGCGGCTGTGCGCTTGCCGTGACGGAGCAGCTCGTCGCCGCCGGCCGGATTCCGCATGACGCCGAAGTGGTCGTCTACAATACCGGCAGCGGCGCATCCTATCGGTTCTGACAACGACTCGATGAAAGTCGGCATTCTCGATCCGTTCAGCGGCATCTCCGGGGACATGACGTTAGGTGCCCTGCTCGACGTCGGTCTCGATCCCGAGTGGCTGCGTGCGCTGCCAGGCTCGTTAGGCCTCGACGGTGTCGGTGTGCGTATCGCCGACGTCAAGCGTGGTGAGATCGCGTGCAAGAAGGTCGACTTCGACATTCCGCCGCAGCCTCACGGGAGACACCTGCGAGATCTACAGGAGATCGTCTCGCGATCAGCGGCACCGCCAACGGTGAAGGAGCGGGCGAATCGCGCCTTCACGTTGATCGCGGAGCAGGAAGCGGCGATTCACGCGACAACGGTCGAGCGCGTGCATCTACACGAAGTGGGTGCCGTCGACGCAATCCTCGACGTCGTCGGTGGCGTGTGGGGCTTCGAGCTCCTCGGCGTCGAGCGCATCTACTGCGGTGCGATTGCGACGGGCGACGGCGTTGTCACCGCCGCGCACGGCACGCTGCCGGTTCCCGCTCCGGCTACGCTGCGGCTTCTCGAGGGGCATCCAGTGCGGCCCGGACCGGACGGGGCAGGGGAGCTCGTCACGCCCACCGGCGCGGCCCTCGTAAGGGTTCTCTCATCGGGGCCGCCGCCGCGGGAGTACGTTCCGCTCCGAAGCGGCTTCGGCGCCGGCACGAAAGAGTTTCAGGGGAGGCCCAACGCGCTACGGCTCATCGTGGCCGAGTATTCGGCAGGTGATGGCGCGGGAACGATCGAGGAACTGGTGCAGCTCACGAGCGACATCGACGACATGACGCCCGAGTATCTCGCCGCCACCGCCGAGTTACTCCGCGATGCGGGTGCCCTCGATGTCGTGCTCATCAGCACGACCATGAAGCGAGGACGGCCGGGGACGAGAATCGAGGTCCTCGCTCACCCAACTCAGGCCGATAAGCTCGAAGAGATCGTTCTGCGCGAGACGACGACGATCGGAGTGCGTCGATGGGGAGTCC
>DATBBP010000347.1:0-2583 GCA_036270935.1 Gemmatimonadaceae bacterium | reverse complement strand
TGCCGGAATTGATCCAGTCGGCCGCGCACGTCGCGTTGCCGGCGTTCTTCCGCGTCGACTGCCTGACGAGCCTGATCGAGCGCACTCGCCGCCCGCTCCTGCTCTTTGACAATCGTCTCGAGCCGCGGCATCAAGGCCGCGAGCCGATCCTCCAACCCATGAATTTCGATGTCGTCGCTTTGCACCGCGAGCAACGCTGCCACGTCTGGATGCACTCCGCCTCCTTCAGTTCAAGATCTCGATGTCCGAAACGATTTGAAGCGCCCCCGTCCAAGCGCCTGCATCTGCCGGAGCAACCGCTCTTTCTCGCGAATGAGTTCGTCCTTCTCGTCAGGCGCCGCGAGAGGCATCTCTCGATCGATGTCGGTGAGACGCGCGTCGAGATCGCGCGATGCGATCGAGTTGATGCTTCCATCAACAATTTCATTCGCTCGATCCAGCCCACCGTCTTCTCCCACCAATTCTTCCAGCACCTCGATCGATTCTTCGTCGAACCCACCTGCAATCTCGCCGATCGTGGCCTCGGGACCCAAGGCCACCAGCTCGGTGAAGATCATGCGATAAGTCTCGTCCGTGAAGCTATCCGCCCCAAGGCGCTCGGCAACGAGCTCGACGTAGCGTCGATCGTGGAGCATCACACGCAGCAATTCGCGCTCGGCGCGGGTACCCGTCGCGCGGCGATTGGCTCTCCGCTCAGCCGACCGAGCGCGCCGCGCCGGCGGCGGCGCCGATTCCGCCGACTCCGCGGCTGAAGGCGGCGTGCCCAGCTCACGCTCGAGCAGCTCACGAGACACTCCGGCCACTTCGCTGGTACGAGCGACATAGAGGTCTCGCATGATACGGTCGCTGGCCGCGCGGATGGTTGGGAGCAACTTGTCGAGTGCCTGGCGCTTGCGCCGCAGATCGGCGAACCAACCGCCACGCTGCAGAATCTGAATCTTTCGATCGAAGATGTCGATCGAGTGCGCTATCTCGCGCTCGAGCCCCTCGACGCCTTCACTCGCGACAAAGGAATCCGGATCTTCTCCCTCGGGTATCGACACGACCCTGACGCTCGCGCCATTGCGAAGCAGCTCATCACCCGCACGAAACGTTGCCTTTTGACCGGCGACGTCGCTGTCATAGAGTAGAAAAATATTCTTCGTGTATTTCCGGAGCAGAGATCCCTGGGCTTCTGTCAGCGCCGTTCCGAGTGGTGCAACCACCTCGTCGACGCCGGCGAGCACCAACCGAATGAGATCGAAATAACCCTCGACAACGAGTGCACGCTCCGCCTTGCGGATGGCCGGCTTGGCCCAGTTCAATCCGTAAAGTAGGCGACGCTTCGCGAACACCTCGGACTCCGCCGAATTCAAATACTTCGGCTCTCCCTCGCCGAGCACGCGTCCGCCGAACCCGACGACGCGGTCGCGAAGGTCAAAAATCGGGAACATCAAGCGTTGGCGAAATCGCACACGGAGGTCATCGCTGCCCTCGCGCCTAACGAGAATGCCGGCGTCGAGCTGTCGCTCGTCCTCGAAGCCAAGCGTCCGCAGGTGCTCGCGCAGGAGATTGCCGTCGCGCGGTGCAAACCCGAGGTTGAACCGCTCCGCATCCTCGCGCGTGAGGTCGCGGCTCTCGAGATAACCGCGCGCGGCGGCGCCGCCAGGCTCTTCCCATAGCTGCCGGTGAAAGAATTCTGCAGCGGCAGCGTTCAGCTCCCAGAATTGCTCCCGTGGATCTGGTCCTTCCTGGGCCCGCGAGACCTCACGTACCTCGACGCCAATCTTGTTGCCCACCCACTTGACCGCTTCGACGAAGTCGAGCCCGAGATGCTTCTGGATGAACGTAAAAACGTTGCCCTTTTCGCCGCAGACGAAACACATGTAGGACCCACGCGGCAAGACCGAGAAGTTGTCGTGCTTGCCGTGATGGAACGGGCATGGGCCGCGAAAGCTCGAACCGACGCGCTTCAACTTCACGAACTCGCCGATGACCTCGACGATGTCCGCTTCGTCTCGCACGCGATCGACTACTTCATCTGGGATCATCAGAGCTCGGCAACCGTCACTCCGGCGCCCCCTTCGTTCCAGGCGCCCATTCGAAACTGTTTGACGCGCGTGTCTTTGATGAGCATTTCGCCGACGCGCTCGCGCAGCGCGCCGGTTCCCTTCCCGTGAATGATACGCAGGGAACGCAGGTCGGCGCGCACCGCGGCGTCGAGCGCCTGCATGACAACGCCCTCGGCCTCGTCGACGCGCATGCCCCGTACGTCGATCTCCGTGGGCGCAATAACATCCGGGACGTCTGCGGTCCACGAAGCCGCGACCTCTAGCGGCAATGCTTCGCTCGGCGTCAGGGACGCGAGCGGCACCGTCATCTTGATCGCCCCCACGGTGACAACTGCATTGGTGTCACGTATCTCGATGACGCGCGCTTGTTTTCCGCCCAGTGTCGCTAACTCTACCCAGCTGCCCGTGGTAATCTCGCGCGTCGCACCGCGAGGAGGCGTCGCTCGCGCGCTGTCTCGTTTCGCGGCGTTCGCGTCCTCGCGGTCCAATCGCTCGAGCTCCGCCGCCTGACGAGCGGCGAGCAGCTCGGCAC
>DATBBP010000346.1:0-3399 GCA_036270935.1 Gemmatimonadaceae bacterium | reverse complement strand
CGCGAGCGGGAAAAATGATACGACGCGGCGAGTCCCGGTTTGGCATCGTCTGGCTCATGAGCGTCACGCTGCTCGTGCTCGTCGCGCTGCTCGTGCTCGCGCGCTATCCCGGAATCTTTCGCACCGGCGTCCAGTATAAGGCGGTTTTCAAGAACGTCGCGGGGCTCAACAAGGGCGACGAAGTGCGCTACGGCGGTCTGCCCGTCGGCACCGTGATGCGCATGGACATCGATCCAAGCGATCCGACGCGCATCATCGTCGCCTTCCGCGTGAAGCGCAACACGCCAATTCGCGTCGATACCAAGGCATCGATCACTCAGGTCGGGCTGCTCGGGGCTCCGTACATGCAGCTCGAGCCGGGTACTCGTTATGCCGCGGCGATGCCCGCCGGCAATACGCTGCCGACGGTCGAGAATCCGAGCTTTCAGGACGCGATGCGTCGGCTCTCCGAGTTCATCGAGCGGACCGACACGCTGCTTGGCGGGGCCGAGCGCTTCGCGCGCGCCTCGCCAATCGAGCGCCTCGACGCCACCCTCACGCGCATGGACACGCTGATCGCGATCGCGACCGTCGGCGCGCAGGCGAGCTTCGGCACCATCGATCGAACCTTTTCCCGCGTCGACTCGGCAAGCGTTAGGCTTGCCGCGCTCATGGACCGATCCGAGCGCTTGCTCGCCGCGCTCGACACCGCGACACGAACTGCCGGTCCGCAGCTCGCCGCTACACAGCGTGAGGCCGTGCAATCGTTGCACGAGATTCACATTCTGCTTGCCGACTTCCGCGACGCGTTCGCGCAGGAGGGCGGCGTCAATCAGATGGTTCGCAATCTCTCCGTCGCGTCGGACAACATCGCGCGACTCAGCGAGCGTCTCGAGCGCGACCCAACGAGCGTCCTGAAACAGCGGGAGGCCCCGAACAAGCCCGCGGGCCCGAAAGCCCGTGACTAGTGGCGCGGGGCGCGGGGCGCGGGGCGCGGGACGCGGCGCGCTGGGCAAATGCGTGGCGATCGTCGTTATGCTGCTCGATCTTTCGGGCTGCATTCACGGCAAGCTACCGCCGCGCGAGTACTATCGGCTGCGAACGGCGCCGCTCCCTGATTCGCTGACTGCGTTCTATCGCGACGGCGGCGCGAGCACGTTACCCGTCGGCAGCATCGCAATCGTGCCCTATATCGCCCCCGGAGTGTACGGCGACGGGAACATCGTCTATCGAATTGGCGACAGCGAGATGGGCACGTACCCCAATCGCGAATGGGCACTGCCGGTGCCGACTATGCTCGGGATGCTCACCGAAGACATCTTCCGCGCCCGGCCGCTGACGCGCGATCCAGTGGTCTTCGACCCACCGTCAGCGCACTCGTACGATTATGTGTGGCGCGGACTCGTCCGCGAGTTCGAGGAGCTCGATCGCGAGAGCCACGTCTACGCCGTCGTCCGCTTCGACGCGCGCCTCGTCCGGGCCCGGGACGACTCCGTTCTCTGGGCAGGGACTGCCCGACTCGAGCGGGCGGTGCCACAAGGCACAATGCCGGCAATCGTCGACGCGCTATCGCAACTGGCAACGGAAGCGATATTGCAGCTACAGGAATCGGCGCGAGGCTCGCTCGCTGGGCCGGCCGCTTCGGCAGTGCGACCGACGCCGACCAGTCGGCCCTGACTGAGTCATTCCGCCGCATTGGCAGCGAGATGAGGCATTGCAGGTGCTAGGTGTTAGGTGCTAGGTGCTAGAAAAGAGCCGGAGCACCTATCACCTATCACCTAGCACCTAAGGTGTCAGCCTTCAACTACGGCCCATGATAAACGCAGATCGCCTCACCGTGAAAGCCGGCGAAGCACTCACCGAAGCGGTGACGCTCGCTCGGCGCAACGGTAATCCCACCGTTTACGACGTCCACCTCCTTTCGGCGCTCCTCGATCAGCAGGAGAGCATCGTCGTCCCGATCATCCAGAAGCTTGGCGCGAGCGTCGCCGCGATTCGTGAGCGCGTTCAGCGCGAAATTGCTCGATATCCAAAACAGACCGACGCGCAGCCGAACGTCTCGCGCGAGCTCAACCAGGTGTTCGACCGCGCCGAAGACGAAGCGAAGAAGCTCGGCGACGAATACGTGTCTACCGAGCACCTGTTGGTCGCGCTCGCCGAGGTCAAAGGATCGGAGTCGAAGAATCTGCTCAACGCCGCGGGTGTCACGAGCGAGAATCTGCTCGAGGCGCTCGAGGCCGTGCGTGGAACGCACCGCGTTACGGATCAGAATCCCGAGAACCAGTATCAGTCGCTGGAAAAATACACGCGCGATCTCACCGACGCGGCGAGGAAAGGGAAGCTCGATCCCGTGATTGGGCGGGATGAAGAAATCCGTCGCGTGATTCAAGTTCTCTCACGTCGCACGAAAAACAATCCGGTGCTCATCGGCGAGCCGGGCGTCGGCAAGACGGCGATCGTCGAAGGGCTCGCGCAGCGCATCGTGAATGGCGACGTGCCCGAAGGTCTCAAGAACAAGCGGCTCGTCGCGCTCGACCTTGGCGCGTTGATCGCCGGCGCGAAGTTCCGCGGCGAATTCGAGGAGCGGCTCAAGTCGGTGCTCAAAGAGACCACCGAGAGCGAAGGCCAATACGTCGTCTTCATCGACGAGCTGCACACGCTCGTCGGCGCCGGGAAGGCCGAAGGCGCGATGGACGCGGGCAACATGCTCAAGCCGATGCTCGCGCGCGGCGAGCTGCACGTCGTCGGCGCGACAACACTCGACGAATATCGCCAGCACGTCGAGAAGGACGCGGCGCTCGAGCGGCGCTTCCAGCCCGTGTTCGTCGGCGAGCCGAGCGTGGAGAACACGATCGCGATTCTGCGCGGTTTGAAGGAGCGTTACGAGGCGCACCACGGCGTGCGCATCACCGACGACGCGGTGATCGCCGCGGCGACGCTCTCGCATCGCTATATCGGCGATCGCTTCCTTCCGGACAAAGCAATTGATCTTGTCGACGAGGCGGCGTCGCGGCTGCGCATCGAGATCGACTCGATGCCGCAGGAGATCGACGAGGTCGAGCGGCGCATCATGCAGCTCGACATCGAGCGTACGGCGCTTCAGAAGGAGCGAGATCCCAGCGCTGTCGAGCGTCGCGAACAAATCGAGCGCGAGCTTGCCGAGCTGCGCGAGCGGTCGTCGGGAATGAAGGCACAGTGGCAGCGAGAGAAGGAGACGTTAGGCGCCGTCGGCAAAATCAAACAGGAGATCGATCAAGCGAAGATCGAAGCGGAGCAGGCGACTCGTCGCGGCGATCTCGCCAAGGCGGCCGAGATCACGTATGGGCGCATACCGCAGCTCCAGCAGAAAATGATCGAGGCCGAGAAGAACCTGGCGTCGAATCAGGGGCGGCCGCAGTTCCTGAAGGAAGAGGTCACCGC
>DATBBP010000345.1:0-1636 GCA_036270935.1 Gemmatimonadaceae bacterium | reverse complement strand
GCTCACTCGCGAGAGGGTCATACCGGTGACACCGACGCGGAACAGCGCCTCCTTTACTTGGCGGAGGCGGTCGGGGCGAACGACAGCCGTGATGAGCTTCATGTCTTCCCACTTTCCAGTAAAAACCGTTTTGCAAGCTGTCGTTGGCTTGGCAACATGTCAAGGAATTTTTTCATTTTCGGCAGAAAAAATAGCACAATAGGCGAGTCGGTGACTCGATTTGTCGACTTTGCGCATCACTTCTTGCATTTTGAGCAGGATACCTGCTACACTCTGTCGACTTGGCCCCGAGGCTTTTCCATGCCGCAGACTGCCGCAGGTAGTAGCTCCCCCTCCGCCCCTTCTATTGATTTCGCCCCACCGCTGCTCCACGGACCGCATCACCCGTTGGATCAGCTTTCACTCGGCAAGATCGTCCAGATCCGCGAGCGATTGCTCGCCGCCCAGGCCCTGGGCAAGCGCGTGTTCCGCTTCGAGTCTGGCGACCCCAGCTTTGCGCCGCCGGCCCACGCCATCGACGCGATTACCCAAGCGGCCCACGCCGGCAAGACGCACTACATCCCGAACAATGGGATCCCCGAGCTGCGGCGCGCCCTCGCTCGCAAAGTGACCGAGAAGAACGGCCTAACGAGTGTCACCGCCGACGACATCTTTGTCACGAATGGCGCGATGCACGCGCTCTACGTGGTGTTTGGTGCACTTCTCGACGACGGCGACGAAGTGATCATTCCCGATCCCATGTGGACGGAAGTCGCCGAGAATATCCGGCTGGCCGGAGGCGTACCGGTCGGTGTTCCACTGAGCGCGGCTCACGATTTTGCCTATCGCGCCCTAGACATCGCGTTGGCAATTACGCCGCGGACGAAAGCCATCTTCCTCAACACACCGCACAATCCCACCGGCGCCATCCTCTCGCGCGACGAGCTGAGCGCGATCCTCGAGCTCGCCCGCCGGCATGACTTGTACATCGTTTCCGATGAAGCGTATGAGGACGTGATCTACTCCCCCCACGTACACTACTCGATCGGCTCGTTGGCCCACCCCAACGAGTCGCGCGTGATCAGCATCTTCTCATTCTCCAAGAGCCACGCGATGAGCGGGTTGCGCACGGGGTACATCGTGACGCGCGACGCCGTGCTTCACGACCGCATTCCGAAGCTGCTGCGCTGTACGATCAACGGCGTGAACAGCCTTGCGCAGTGGGCCGCCGTGGCGGCGGTGAACGGCAGCGACGCTCACATCGCCGAGATGCGAGAGATCTATCATGAGCGCCGCGACATCATGCTTCGCGCATTGACGGGAATCCATGGCGTTCGGCCCTTCACGCCGCGCGGCGCTTTCTACGTCTGGGTCGAGCTCGACGAGTCGGTGTACGAGCGCCTCGAGGTCGCGGACGCAAGCGCGCTCGCGACGTTGCTCGCCGAGCAAGGGATCGGCTGCGCGCCGGGCGACGCGTTTGGTGCAACTTGCGCCGACGCGTTGCGCTTCGCCTTTAGCTGCGACACAACGATGGTGAGAGAGGGCAGCGCGATTCTGCGCGAAGCGCTCAGCTGAGCCGTCGGAGCGCAGCGTCGACCGCCGCGACTTGCTGCCAAGAACCAGCTTCGATGAATAGCGCTCGAGCTTTTCCGAGCGC
>DATBBP010000344.1:0-2431 GCA_036270935.1 Gemmatimonadaceae bacterium | reverse complement strand
GCCAAGATCCAGAAAAGGGGCGCTTGATTCCATGCACCAATACTATTCGAGTGGTGTGCTGGAGCCAGTTAGGCGAGTAAACGCGACACAGGCGTGACCGCGATCGCCATTCCGAGACCCGATGAGCTCACCGTCCTCCTGTTGATTGCGGAGGGCGAGGATCGAGTGTCGCTCCTCCGTACGCAGATCGTCATGATCTTTCCCCGAGCGACGGTGAGAACCGTCGATCTCCAGGTTCTCGCTGAAGGAAAATTGCCGCACGCCGACGTCGCAGTCGTCGACTCGGGACCGCTAATACGAACGACTGCCGATGCTTTGCGATTGTTGCGGGCGCGCGGATTTCATGCCCCAATCGTTGTCGTGGCGTCGGTACCTGACGATGCCGTCTTGCGATCGACTACGGATCCATTGGGCGCTACATGTGTAGCACGTTCCGACGCGAGCCCGATTGAATTGGGCACCGCCTTGGCAACAGCGCTCGGCTCCGATGCGAATCAATCCCCGGAGCTCGTGCAGTTGCGTCGAACCTTCGCCGCCGGCCAGGTCGCGTTATCTCTTCAGCACGGCATCAACAACCCGCTCGCCGCTCTTCTTGCCGAAACTCAGCTGCTTCAGCTCGAGGATCTAACGAGTGAGCAGCGCGCGTCTGCCGACCGAATGGTGGAGCTTTGCCGTCGCATCGTGGGGCTCGTTCGCCGACTCGATGTGTTCGGAGACCACTAACGTGACGGAGCGCACTCTCGGACGTCAACCCGGTGCCCGCGCTGCGGTCCAACCGAGGTGCGGCACGAAGTTCGCAGCGCTTCGCCCCCGGCAGGGTATTAACTTTAGGGTTGCGCGAGTTCGAGTAAGTGGCGATACTCGTAGGCGTCCGCCGGCACGACTGCGACGTCGTCCGCTCGGTCGCTCTGATTTGGCGTGGCAGCCTGACTCCGCGCTCGAGCGATTCTCCGGTTGGTTGACGCGCCGCGCCGCATCTATGTTCGCCGGCACCGCAGTGAGCCAACTTCGCTCGTAGCGGCTAAAGGCAAAGCAAGCGTCGCATCGATCCCGCCACATTGCGTCGATTCCGCACTGCGAGTCCGTACAGGATTCAGAGCGGTTTTGGCTGCGCGCTCTGCGCGATGTTGCGCAGCGTAGTCACACAAGCATGACCTCGAGTTTCCGCAGTTTTGCAGTCGGCCCCGATACCTGGGCGAGCAGGCGGAGTATTCACCTTCACTCAACAACAGCAGCATGAACGAACGTCGACGCCCCCCTCGTCGCGGACGCGGTCAGCGTCCGCATGACCGTCCAGCCGCCGAGGCTACCGGCGAGGCAAATCCCTATCGCGACGAGCCAGTCGATACCAGCAGCGACGACGCGCCATCTCCACCGGTGAATTCTGGTGGCGTAAGTGATGAGAGCCCGGTTCCGCGAGTGACCGCCGTCGACGCAGTACGACCGCGTGACGCGGAGCCAAACAGCGAAGGCTCGATGCCGCCAACCACGCCACCGCGAGAAGTCGGCAACGAATCGCGTGAGGCTACCGCGGACACCACGATCAATCGATCTGACGCTCCTCGCGCAGATGGCTATCCTCGCCTCGAGAGCAATACTGCCGACGGTGTTGGCGGCGGCGCCGCGACGACCAACGGCGGCTCTCCACAGGCGACGGGCCAAGGTTACGGTTCGCCGAACCCTTCGCGTCACGAGGGCTCTTATCCGCCACGTGAGCATCGCAACGGCCGGCGCCGTCGTCGCGGGCGAGACCGTGGGCCGCGTCGCGAACACCCGCAGCAGCAGCAACAACCGCAGGCTGCGCTCGTGCCGAGCGGCGAGACGAAGGGATGGTTCGAGCCGTCGCGCGACGGCGGCTTCATTCGCCGCGCTGCGAACAGCTATCTCGCCGAGGCCGGCGACGCGTGGATTCCACCGGCGCTCGTCCGCCAGCTCGGCATCCGCAAGAGTGATCTGATCGACGCCACCGTGGGACGCGACCAGCGTGGACGCCTCATGGTCATCGAGATTCGCTCCATCAACGAGAACGATCCCGCAACGGCTGCACGCCGCGCGGAATTCAACTCCCTGCCCGCCTCGTATCCGGAGCGAAAGCTCACGCTCGAGACGGGACGCCCTGCTCGCGGCGGAGCGGAGCTCATTCGTCGTGCAATCGATCTCATTGCGCCGATTGGCTACGGTCAGCGAGCACTCATCGTGGCGCCGTCGAGGGCTGGCAAGACGACGCTTCTGCATGGAATCACCGAGGGCGTGGCGCTCAATCATCCGAACGCATCGCTCATCATCCTGCTCGTCGACGAGCGACCTGAAGAAGTGAGCGAAGCGATATCCTGGGGCGTCGGCGAAGTCGTGGCCTCCAGCTTCGATCAGCCGGCCGAGCGACACGTCGAGGTCACAGAAATGGTGCTTGAACGGGCCCGACGTCTTGTCG
>DATBBP010000343.1:0-2071 GCA_036270935.1 Gemmatimonadaceae bacterium | reverse complement strand
GGCGACTGGTCGGCGCGCGAATGACATCCAACAGATGTAACCGTATTTCAGCGGCTTCCGAGATTGATGGTGTACGCGATGGCGAAGCGTCTGTACGCTCCAGGTCCTGGGGTGCGAAAGGAGCCTGCGATGGCCGATCGATCGGACGAACTCACGGTCCTCGATCAACGCCTCCGAGCGCTCGCGGAAGTCGTCGAGACACTGATCGACGTTGTCGTGCGTCTCGACGACGAGACCTCGGACACTGCGGCAGCAGCGTTCGACAGCAAGGTTCCGCGGGTCGCTGGTCATACCGCAACCGCGGCCGATCTCGAGCGATTGCACGAAACGGTGGATGCGTGGTTGAAGGAGTGGCGCCCCGGACCGAGCTAGCTGTAGTTCCCAGCCACGTTGGGGACAACAGCTAGCGCGCCAGATCGAATTCCTCTTTGTTGTCAACTGCGGTTTCGCTGCTGCTTTCGGCGGCGCCGGCCGGGTGTCCTGAGCGCGGTCGAGGGTCGGGTCGTAGGCTCGTGTCGGGTTCGGGAGTGGCTTTCCCGAAGAGCCGGCTTTCGGGGTGTGATGCCGGTCACGCTGGTTGTAGTCGTCCCCGTGTGCCCTCCCGAGCCCGCGTTCGCGTCGGCGAGGAGGCGGTCGTAGAGCGCGTCGCTGATCCGACGTTTCAAGGCTCGCGTCGCTTCCTTCTTCGTTTTGCCTTCGGCGAGTTTGCGTTCGTAGTAGACGCGTCCGGGTGAGTGTGCGTGCCGGATCTGGGTGATCGCCGCGATGTGGATCGCATGGTTCAACTGACGGTTCCCGCGACGCGACAGCCGGTGCACGGTCCTGCCGCCGGATGACACTTCGATCGGTGCCGTCCCGTTATAGGCCGCGAACTGGTCGCGGCTCGCGAACCGGTGGACGTCGCGCGTGTAACCGACCGCGATCGCGGCGCCGACGGCACCGAAGCCGAACAGGTCAGTCACTGTGGTGCCGGATGCCTTGACCGCCTCGTTGATCCGCCGGTGAAGATCGCGGAGTTGGTCGTCGATGCGGCGCAGATCGTCGAGGTGGTCGAGCGCGAGCAGATGACGTGTCATCTCGACCGCGTTCGCCGGGGTCACGCGCTCGAGCAGTCGCGCCGCCCGATTCGGCGTGATTTCCTTGGGTATTCCGCCCGGGACGAGCTCGATCAACAGCGCATGCAGCCGACACGCAGCTCGAGTGCGCGCACCACCAAGCTGCTTGTTCCGCTTCGCCAACAACCGCAACACCGCCGCGTGATCCGCGGCTTCGACAGTTCGTAACGTCGGCGCGTGCAACGCCGCGACCGCGATCGCATAACCGTCGTTCGCGTCGTTCTTGTTCGACCGGCCCGACGCCAACACCCGAACCCGCGCCGGCAAGGTCGCCGGCACATCCAATACGCGCTCACCCATCGCGACGAGCTGCTGGCCCAACAGATAGCCAAGACCATCAGCCGACTCGATCGCCCACGTCCGATCACCGAACCGCCCGGCCCAACCCAACAGCTCATGCACCTGCGCACGCGACGCGCGCACTTCGAGCCGACAGATCTCAACGTCATCGCGATCGACGGCCACCGCCATATGTGATCGCTTATGCGGATCGACACCGATCATCACTGCCATCACAGCCTCCCATCACGAACGGGAACCGCGGTGGGCACTCCTAATTCCGGAGGATCGTGCGCTACGCACCTCTTTCGAGCCACACCAACGGCAAGATCCGGCGAGTCGACAGCTTCGTTCGTAAGCCAGACGCACAACGCGACGGCAGGCAGTTCGAGAGCCAACCCACCGGACCTCGACGCTACGGAACACCGAAGCATCTCTCGCGGATACTCAATCAGGCAGTTCTGTGCGCGGGACGTCGGTGTCGAGGGGCGACGAGATCCGGTTTGGGGGAAGTAGGGGTGCGTTTCACCGCTGGATGTTGATGTTTCGCTTACTTGCCTCAGCAGAGTTCGGGTTCAGCGGTCGAGGCCGACGTATGTGATTGCGAAGTCTTGTGCAAAGGCACCGCCCTCCATGAGGTGGGCCAGTCTCGCCGATCGCAGACCTTCGTGGAACTC
>DATBBP010000342.1:0-6402 GCA_036270935.1 Gemmatimonadaceae bacterium | reverse complement strand
TGCTTGACGCCGTCGATCCAGCCGAAGCACAGCGCTTCGTCCACCGACTCCGGCCAGGTGAGGCTCGGTCGGCCAGTGTGTTTCTTGTGGAAGCCAACCCATAGCTCGCGGGCTGATTCGTGATACTCCTCCAGCCACTCTCGAAACTTGCCGGAACTCGCGAAATAAATCGCCTCGAAAGTCTTGTCAGCCATGATTCCTTAGAAGTAGAACTCTACTCGTTAGGTCGCCGTTCGCTGGTCGATTCGTCATCGTCGGTCCTGTGTTCTCTCTGCTCGTTTTCCCTGGCTGCCGCCTCGGTCCTTGCGATCGTTTCGAGAATTGTTCACGTTATAAGCGGCGACGGTCCGCGCCAAACCTCTTCGGCCTTCCCCCAGCGAAGGCCCTCGTGAGGCAAAGGGGGGCAGACTCCCGGATCGGCATCGGTGGAACCTTGGCGCCGCGCGGCGCTGCTGGGGGGCGTTCGTCGTGGCCTGACCAAGGGAACCGCGAGACTTCGATGCCTACGAATAAGGATTTCAAGCGCGTCGTACGCGACCGCATGAAGAAGACGGGCGAATCCTACACCGCCGCCCGTGCGCAGCTCGTTCACAACAAACCGGCCCCGAAACGTCGCCCGCGCGCCGAGCGCGCTCTCGGCGCGGCGTCGACTGCTGATTACGCGAAGATTGCCGGCATGAGCGACGCATCGGTGAAGAAGGCCACCGGCTGCACCTGGGAGCGCTGGGTGATAGCTCTCGATTACGCCGAAGCCGAGGCCTGGACCCATCAGCAGATCACCGAGTACGTGCAAAAGAAGTTCAACGTACCGGACTGGTGGACGCAAATGGTCACCGTTGGCTACGAGCGCATCAAAGGGCTGCGCGCGCGCGGTCAGCGGCGTGACGGCACCTACGAAGTGTCGAAGAGCAAAGTCCTTCCGGTGCCGCTGACGGAGCTCTTTGCCTCATTCGATGACTCCAAGCGCCGAAAGCGATGGATGACGGGTGTCGAGCCGGAGGTGCGCCACACATCGCCTAACAAGTCGATGCGACTGCGGTGGCCCGATGGATCCGCGGTCGACATCGGTTTCTTCGACAAAGGCGGATCGAAGAGCCAGGTTGCGATCGGTCACCGCAAGTTGCCAAGCGCGGCCGACGCAACCCGAATGAAGGCCTTCTGGTCAGAGAAGCTCCAGGCGCTCGCCGAGCTCCTTCGATAACGTACCGTCAACGCCTGCCAGCGACGTTCGAAAGGGGTCGAGAGAAATGTCGCTGCCAGGCAAACGGACGGGGCACTATGCGAATCAATTGTCGCGCACCGAATCGTGAGTGTTTCGATCCGTGCTCTGGTGTCGCCGGTAAGGCAGAGAGAACGCGAACACCGATCCGGACGAGGGAAACTCGGCCCATGTGCGCCCGCCGAGCGATGCGACCGTCTCCGCCGCCCGCGAATGCTCATCAGGACCCTTCTGTGCGTCGCGTCACCAGCCTAACGGGCTTCAGCTTTCGCGGAGCGCGATGATTGGATCGATCCGCGACGCACGCCGCGCCGGCAAATAGCCGCTGATGACCGCGACGATCGATAGAAGGGCGATCATGCCCACGTAGGTCAGCGGATCCCCCGCCGACACTCCGAACAGGAATCCCTCTAGCGTTCGCCCGGCTAGCCACGCGCACACGGTCCCGATGACAATTCCAGCCAACGCAAGTTGCAGCGTTTCGCGAACGATTCTCGCTTGTACCTGCCGCGATGACGCACCGAGCGCGATGCGGACGCCGATCTCCTGTCGTCGATGTGTCACGGTGTACGAAATCACGCCGTAGATGCCGAGCAACGCGAGGCACAGCGCAAACGCCGAAAAGCCGCCAAGCAGTGCAGTGAAGAACCGACGCGGCGAAACCGACTTGTCGATGGCGCCTTGCAACGTCTGCACTTCGTTCGTCGCCAGATTGGGGACAATTGGCGTCAATGCATGACGCAGCGTTCGCGCGAGCGACGCGGGCGCGAGCTTCGTTCGTGCGATGAGCGTCAGCGTCGAGTAATCGAAGACCTGCCGGATGGGGAGATAGATCTCGTTTCCTGGCGCCTCTTCCAACGTGAGGTTTCGGACGTCGCCGACGATCCCTACGACGCGATGGTCGGCGCCGCCCACTTTGAGCAGCTTGCCTAACGCATTCTTTCCTGGCCACAACTGCTTTGCCGCGGTTTCGTTGATGACGACGACCTTCTCGCTGGACTCGACGTCCGTGGGAGACAGATCACGCCCGGAGATCACGCGCATCCCCATCGTCTCGACAAAGCCGTCGCTGGCGATGCGAATGAAACCTGCTTGCCACTTTCCCTTCACATACTCCTCTCCGCCCGCCGTCACGCCCCAACTGCGATTGCTGCCGAGCGGCAGTCCATCCGCGATCGTCGCCGATGCCACACCTGGAATCTCTCTCGTCAAACGCAGTACTTCGTCCAGGTAAGCAACGAACTCCTGCCCCGACTTGAAGTCCCGCCCTCGATCTGGATCGACGCGAACAGCGACGACACGTTCCGGCCGAAATCCAAGATCGACATCGAGAACCTTGAGAAAGCTCCTGATCAACAAGCCGGATCCTACGAGAAGCACACAGGCCAGTGCGATCTCCGAGATAACGAGGGACTGTTGGATCCTCTGCCCGTGCTTGCCATGCGTCGATGATCGGCCCGAAGCCTTGAGCGCATCGTGGACACCCCCCTCTGACAGCTGCAATGCGGGAACCATTCCGAAACCCAATCCGACGACGATCGCGAGCACGGCGCAGAATACCAACGCGCCGGCATCGATCCCGACATTGCCGAGGAGCGGCAGACTAACCGCATCCAGGTGAGCGATCGCGTGCGTGCTGATCACGGCGAGAACCAGACCGATCACCGCTCCGCACGACGAGAGCAAGACGCTCTCCGTCAGCATCTGACGAAGGAGACGCCGGCGTCCGGCGCCTAACGCCGCGCGAATCGCCATCTCCTTCTGGCGCGTCGTCGCGCGGGCGAGCAGAAGATTCGAGAGGTTCGCACAGACAATGAGCATCACAACGCCGACGCCGAAGGCGAGCACGATGAGGCCCGCCCGTGCTCGGCGGCTGACGTGATCTCGCAGCGAGCTCACGATCCCAACGAAGTCGTTGCCGTTCGCATTCTCCCTCGTGATCCGCGGCGACAGCACCTTCAGCTCGGCGGCGGCGCTCGCGAGCGTGACGCCCGGGCGCAAGCGCGCGACAATCGCGAGTGTGTTGCCCCAGCGATTCGTCTCGGGCGTGACCGGGAATGGCGTGAACACATCGATTCGTGCGCCCGGCGCGAAAATAGATCCGAAGTCGAACGATGAAGGGAGAACGCCAACCACCGTTGTTGGCACGCCCGCGAGCATGATTGGCCGTCCGACAATGGCCGGGTCCGACGCGAAGCGGCGCTCCCAGAGCGAGTGGCTGATGAGCGCCGCTTTCGGGCCGTTCCAAGCGCTCTCTTCGAGGGTGAAGCCGCGCCCGATCATTGGCCGCACGCCGAGTAGCGAAAAGAAATTCTGCGTCACCGGCACGGCGCTGATTCGAATCGCGTCCGTTGCGCTGCTGAGCGTCATGTCACCGACGCCATAGAACGCGAAATATGCTCCGATCTCGGAGAATGACCGATTCTCCCTCGCGAGCGACAGATATGGATTGACCTGAGCCGTCTGCGCCGAAAGACCAGGTGCATTGCCGTTTTGAATCCACACCAACCGACTGGGGTCATCGAAGGGCAGCGCCCGAATCAGCAGTGCGCTCGCGACGCTGAATACCGTCGCGCTTGCGGCTACTCCGAGGGCGATGATGATGACCGCAAACGCTGTGAAGCCAGCGTCGCGGCGAAGCGTCCGGAATGCATAACGAGCGTCTCGCGGCAAATCAGCGATCATGTCGAGCTCGCGTGAGAGTGCGAAGTACCGGCCCCGTGTGTCGTTACCTGAGACGCTTCGCCGATCACAAAGGTTGGAACGCGAACGCAATTGGCCCACGTTCGCCATCTACGGCAAAACCAGTTGACAGCTCCAGACGCCCGTTGTATTCTACTGGAAGTTCCGTAGATCGACCTCGGAGGCGACGTGAACGATATCTACTTTCCCCCACGCGAGCTCGCCGTCATGAGCGTGCTCTGGCGTCTCGGGTCCGCCAGTGTGTCCGACGTGCGTGACGCCCTGGAAGAGGACCTCGCCTACACCTCGGTGCTCTCGGCGCTGCAAACTCTCGAAGAAAAAGGGTTTGTGCGCCACGAAGCGGAGGGACGCGCCTACCGTTACTTCCCGACCGTCGAAGCGGAGCGTGCAGGCGGCAGCGCCCTTGCCCGTGTGCGCGACGCGATCTTCAACGGCTCGGTGGAGCGAATGTTCGCCCAGATGGTCTCCGACAAGAAGCTCAGCCGCAAAGAGCTGGAACGAATGCGCCAGCTCATCGCCGAGCGACTGGGAGAAAGGCCATGATCGCGTGGATGCTCTACACCGCCGCGGTCGGGCTTTGCCTCGTTGCCGCAGCAGCTGCTGGCGACGTGTTGCTGCGCATGCGCCGGCTCCCGGTTCGTTTTGTTTGGACCGCTGCAGCTTTCGTCTCACTGGCTCTCGGCGCGATCGCGCCCCTTCGGTCTCGCGCCATAACCAACGGAGATCGTTCCGAAGTGGATCTGTCCTCGCTCGCCGTCGTTCGGACCACCATCCGATCGGTCGAGCGTCGAGTACCCTCCACCGGCAAGTACCTCGTCGGGCTATGGAGCCTGGCGACATTGGTCATCGCGGGCTCGTTCATCGTTGCGTACGGACGCATGCGTCGCGCGCGGCGTGGGTGGCCCGTCGTCGACCTTCACGGCCATCGCGTGCGTCTATCGCCCGAAGCAGGGCCCATCGTCGTGGGGCTCGTTAGGCCCGAGATAATCCTCCCGCAGTGGGTTTTGCTCCGGTCGTCCGAGGAGCAACGAGTCATTCTCGACCACGAGGCGGCGCACGTCGACGCCGGTGATCCGATCCTACTCGCTATCGCCTGTGTGTTCGTGGCGCTCATCCCGTGGAATCCCGCTCTGTGGATCATGCTTGCACGCCTCCGCCTCGCGATCGAGGTGGACTGCGACGCGCGCGTCCTTCGCGCGGGTGTTTCGCCGCGATCCTACGGCACGCTGCTCGTCGATGTCGCCGAACGCGCGTCACGCGTGCGATTCGCCGCAACTGCGCTCGCCGACGATGCGTCTCACCTTCATCAAAGGATTCTAGCCATGCAATCGCGCCGTTTCAGTCACCCGATTCTTCGTGGTGCGAGCGCCGCTCTTCTGGGACTCGCTGCGCTGCTCGTCGCCTGTGAGGCCAAGATGCCGACGGCTTCAGACGTCGAGCACATGGATGCGCAATCCGCGGAGCGCAACGCCAAGGCGTTAGGCTTGGTACAGAGTGACTCTGTTGTCCTCTGGTCCGTAGACGGCATTGCTGCGAGCGAAGCAGCCGTGAAAACAATCTCGAAGGACAGCATCGCCAAAGTCGAGATCAGCAAAGCCGACGGACGCACGCGTATCTATGTCTTCACCAAGGCGCGTCAAAATGTCGGCGTGGCGAGCAAACTCGACTCCGTCCGCGTCGAAGTTCGCGAGGCCTCGTCAGCCGAGCATCGAGCCAGGCAAGTCCGAGAGGTCCAGGAGGCAACGACTCACGAGGATGCGCCGATTCTGTTCATCGACGGCGTACGCTCGGATCCGGCCGTACTCAAGACCATCGATCGCAATCGGATCGACCGCGTCGATGTTCTCAAGGGCGCACTGGCGACGCAGTGGTATGGCGCGGATGGCAAGAACGGTGTGATCCTGATTACGACGAAGCGTTAGCTGCGTGACGCGTGGCGCGTTACGCGTCACGCTCTCAACGGCGATGGACGACCAACTCGAGCAGATCCGGACGCGCGTAGTGTCCCGCGACATCGAGCTGCCAGCGCGGCCCGGTGATGCGCTGAGGATCAACCTCGCCGAAGAGGATGCTCTGCTCTTCCTTGAGCGGGCCGGCAACGAGCTTCCCATCTGGATCGATGATCACGCTGTCGCCAGGATTGACCCATCCCGACGCGGAAACCGATACGCCTTGCCTGAAGGCGTATCGATCGGGGATGTCCGCGAGACGCATCGCGCTGCAGCAGCCGATCACGTACATGCGGCCTTCCTTCGCGACGTGCCTTAGCGTCGAGAGCCATGGCTCGCCGCGATCCCACGTTGGCGCGACGTACACTTGCGCACCGGCGTTGTAGCAACTTGCCGTCGGCGCCGATGAAGATTAGCGAATTGTAAATTGACGTCCCGCTTGCCTCGGCGTTGCGCTCGTTGACGCCGATCGTGACGTAGGCGCCTGCAGCGCGCGCCGCCTCGCACAAACGATCCACCGCTGGGCTGGGA
>DATBBP010000341.1:0-2859 GCA_036270935.1 Gemmatimonadaceae bacterium | reverse complement strand
CCCGAGCAGCTGGCGGGTGAGAAGCTCGATCATCGCACGGACGTCTACTCGCTCGGGTTGCTGCTGTTCAACATGCTCACGGGCGAGTTGCCATATCCGAAGCTCACGTCGAAAGAAACGCTCGTGAGGCGTTTGACGTCGCGTCCGAACAGGCTCGCCCACGTGCGGCCCGACCGCACATGGCCGGCCGGTTTGCAGCAGGCACTCGATCGAGCGATCGCGCCGGAGGTCGCCGATCGGTACGACAGCGTTGCCGATTTTGGACGCGACGTGCTGCGCGCCGCCGAGGCTCAAGCGGCTCCGGCGACGACCGTTGTCGTTTCGCAGCCCGTCGACGCAGCGTCAAGGACGCCTAACGTGAAACCGTCGGCACCTCCTCGCGTCGACGATTCCGTAGCGCGTCGGCGCGCAGCGCCGTGGGTAATTGCGGCAGCGTGTCTCATTGCGGTTGCCGTTGTCGCACTGGCGCGCGCTTCTCGTCCGTCTGTCGTCACGACGTCTCGCGACTCGGCGTCGAGCTCCGGGAGCGCGAGCGCGGCGGCGACGGTTGTTGGTGCTGCCACGCCGTCAGCGGCGTCGCCGAATGTTCACGCCGACACCATGTCTCGCACACCGGTGACGCCACAGGTCGCGATGCCCACTCCGCCGCACAGGGAGCATCCCTCGGCGCCAACGTCTCTCGAGCAGCAGCTCGCCGACTCGGTGAGGCGAATGGTGCAAGGGCTCCCGCTCGCGGAGCTGTCGCGCATGGACTCGATTCTCACACGAATCCAACCGGACATCGAACGCGCGCGACGCGCTGGCCAAGGGAGGGCGAGACCGGCCGGCACAGGCCCCGGTGGCGAAGATCTCGCGCGCCACTATTGGCTGAAGCCCAACGGCGATTCCGTTGCTGCCCAACCACTGCCGCCGAATGCGCCACTCGAAGCAGGGAGTGCCGCAGCGGCAGCAGAGATTCGTGCGCACATCGCACGCATGCAGCAGCGCTTCGAGACGGGCGACGCGCGTGGCGCGCGACAGGAGTTTGCGATGGCGGCGGGCGAGTTGCCCATCCTTCGCGATCTCGATCCAAACCCCGATCACACCGCGGCATTGCAACGGGAGCTCGGTGATGGAGTACGCGATCTCGTTGCAACCTGTTATCGTAAACGCGCCGACTCGACTCTCGCTCCGGGGATTCGCTGTGAGAATCTCCTCGGCTTCACGAATCGACTTCGGCTCCGGCAGTGAAGTGTTGGTGAACACGCAATGCCGGCGCGAAGCGCCAACTAATCGAGCTCACCACCAACCGACGACCGACTACCGATCACCACTAACCACCAACCACCAACCACCACTTTCCGCCGCTCGCGACGGTGCAGCGGGATCGTTCGATGTCGACTCACCGCTCACCGAAATGTCCAAGCCTACTATCGCCGTCGTCGAGGACAACGCCGACAACCGGCTGTTGCTCAGCGCGATTCTTCGGGACCGCTACCTGATCGTCGAATACGAGAATGGTCCGGATGCACTCGAGGGCCTCGCGCGCTCCCTTCCCGATCTCGTGCTGCTCGATATCTCGCTTCCCGGAATGGATGGGAACGAGATTCTATCGGAGATCCGGCGGGATGGTCGCATGCGCCACCTTCCAATCATTGCCCTTACCGCGCACGCCATGGCCGGCGACCGGGAGCGCTTTCTCGACGCCGGCTTCAACGACTACATCACCAAGCCCATCGTCGACGAATCGCTCCTGATCAAGGCGATCGACCGCTGGTTGTCGGGTGGCTGACAGCGTCCGGTCCCGGGGCTAGGTTTCGCCGACCAGGGCTCGATCGTCTTCGCCGTGCGAATCCCTCCGCGCCGGCTGCCCTTCAATAATTGTCGGCCTCACCGCCCGCTTTAGTCGTCCTCACGATGAAGTTCGATAAGAAGTTCTGGCAGCGCGCCTTCCTCGCGTTCACGACCGGGCTCTTTCTCTCCTGTGCCGCGCACATGGCGGAGACGACGTCGACGTTCCCCAGCACTCCGTCGGCGTTCTCGATCCAGCCGTAGACGGACGACGGGGGGCGGGGGGGACGGGCGACCGACGAATTCGGAACGCAGCGCTTCGTTCCGATGTCCGATGTCCCCGTCCCCCCTCGTCCGTCGTCCGTCGTCCGTCCCCCGTCCCCCGTCCACCGTCCACCGTCCACCGCCGTTAGGCTTCGCGCAGCGCCACCATCGGCGTCTGCCTGAAGACCTCGCGTCCGGTCGCCAGGCCGATCGTGACGGCGAGGAGCACCATAGCGAGCGCTACGAGAAGCACCGGAATCACCGACGGCGCGAACGCGACGTGGAAGATCCAGTGTGTGAGCGCCCATGAGCCGCCGAACGACAGCGCAACGCCCGCCAGGCTGCCAAGCGCACCCAAAACCGCATACTCGGCGAGCATGATCCGCCCGATCTGACGTCTGGTCGCGCCAAGGGTCTTGAGGAGCACACCCTCGCGCAGCCGTTCGCGCCGCGTCGCCGCAACGGCGCTGAACAACACCGGGATGCCTAACGCGAGGCTGACCAGAGCCATGAACCGAATCGCCATCGTGACCTTGCCGAGCACGTCCATGACGGTCCGTTGCACGAGCGACAGGTCGATGGTCGAGACATTCGGATAAGCGCGGACGACGCCTCGCTGCACGCGGGCAACGGCACTAGCTCCAGGAACTTGCGACAGAATGACGAATTGATGTGGCGCATTCCGCAGCGCGCGCGTTTGAAACACAGCAAAGAAATTCGGCTCGAAGCGGGCCCAATTCACTTCGCGGAAGCTCGTCACGCGCGTCGGGACTTGCACGCCCTGCACGTTCCAGGTAACGGTGTCGCCGATACGGAGCCGGAGCT
>DATBBP010000340.1:0-2180 GCA_036270935.1 Gemmatimonadaceae bacterium | reverse complement strand
CACGTCTTGTTCTCGATGAATACGCCCGCGATGCCGTCGAGTGGCTCGGTAAGGAGGCGTGCTGCGCTCGCGAGCGTCGGGCCGAACGCCTCGGCCACCGCATTTACGCGTAAGGCATTCGTCGGGTCGATCGTCTCGATCCCGTGATTTCCAATCGTCCAGCTGTGCGGCACGTCGATGAGGCGCCGGCCGTCCCGCGCCGCGCGGCCGGTGACGAACGCGAGGTGCACGTCGTGCAGACGGGCCAACCGCTCCACGGTGCGGCGCGTCGCCTCGGGAATCGCCGCGGCGGCGGGAGTCGGCGCAATCGGCGCCAACGTGCCGTCGATGTCGAGCGCCACGAGCAGCGGCGACCGCGACGCGCGCGCCGCGAGATCGTCGTTCGGCGGCAGCGCGCTTCGCGGCACGGTGTACGCGAGGCTCGTCGTCGGCTCCGTGCTCACACCGCCGCGTGCTGCTGCGCCATGATCGCGGTCGCGCGCCCGAGAATCGAATCGAGCCAGTCGAAAATCGTGGAATTGTGCAACTGCCGGCGCATTCGTCGCATGCGGCGGCGGCGCTCGTCAGGCGACATATCGAATGACATGCGAATCGCGCTCACGAAACCATCGACATTGAAAGGATTGATCAAGCACGCGCCCTCGATTTCCTCCGCCGATCCCGTAAAGCGACTCAGCATCAGCACGCCGCGTTCATCGACCTGGCACGCAACGAACTCCTTCGCCACGAGATTCATCCCGTCCTGAAGTGACGAGACGATGCAAAGATCGCCCGCGCGGTAAACGGCGGCTAGCAAATCAGCATCGACGTTCTCGTTAATCAGCACAATCGGCGTCCAGTCCTTCGTTCCGTATTTCTTGTTCACCGCCATCGTCGTCTCGACGACCTCGCGCTCGAGTGTGTTGTACGCCGGCACATTCGAGCGCGACGGCGTCGCGACGAAGAGAAAGGTGAATCGGCCGCGCAGTTCGGGGGATTCGTCCCAAAGCGTATCGAGCGCGCGCAATCGCTCCGGGATGCCCTTCGTGTAATCGATGCGATCGACGCAAACCCCGAGTTGTCGTCCGTCGCGCGCGTAGCGCTCGCGCAGAGTGCGCGTGCGCTGCGTGGCATCGTCGCTGCGCGCCATCGCTTCGTACCGCTCCACGTCGATGCTGATGCCGAACGCGCCGACGTGAATCACCCGATCGCGGTACGTGATCATTTGCCTAACGGGGTCGACCCGCGCCTCGGGAATGAACTGCTCGACGCAGTCCATGAAATTCTCCGCGTATCGGTCGATCTGGAACTCCGCGAGATCATTGCCCAGCATCCCGCGCAGTAGCGCCTCGTGCGTCCCGGTCGGCAAAAGGCGAATGATATCCGGCGGCGGAAACGGGATGTGCCAGAATTGATGGATGAACAGCGACGGCCGCATCGCGCGCAGAAACTCCGACGCCAGCGCGAAGTGATAGTCCTGGATCCACGCCATCGCGCGTCCGGTGCATCGCTCGGCTTCGTCGGCGACGGCGTGCGCGAAGCGGAGATTCACCGCGCGATAGCGCTCCCAGTACTCGGTGCGAAACTCGAAGTGTTGGATGAGCATGTGACAAAGCGGCCACAGCGCGCGATTCGCGAAGCCGTGGTAGTAACCGTCGATGTCTGCGTCATCGAGCCATACGCGGTGCAGCGTGTACTGCGGATCGTCGGGCGGAACCTGCACGCGTCCGGCTTCATCGCTAACGTCCTGATCGGCCGATCCGGAGCCCCACGCCACCCACGTGCCATGGGTGTGGCGCATCGTTGGATCCAATGCCGACACCAGGCCGCCCGGCGGCTGCTTGATCTCGATGCCGTGCGGGCCGCGCATGTGCTCATACGGCTCGCGATTGGAGACGAGAATGAACTTGCAGTCGTTCAGGTAGTGGACAAAATCGAGCATCGATATCGATCGGTGGCAACTGGTATGCCTTGGATTGATCCGCCTTTCACCGCTTCTGCGCGTTATAGGAAGTAAATCAGCCCTCATAGCCCCGGAGAGCCGATGATCCGCGCGGTGATAGTTCTTTTCCTACTCTTGATTGGCAGCAGCGACCTCCACGCGCAGTACGTCGATTTGCGCGAGGGCGGCCGGATCCGAATTCAGACTGTGACGCACCCGAAATGGATCTACGCGCGATTCATCAGTTACGACAGCTCGG
>DATBBP010000339.1:0-6366 GCA_036270935.1 Gemmatimonadaceae bacterium | reverse complement strand
ACGCCATCCCCAGCGCCGCCAGCGCCATCAGCGCTTCTCGCTTCATGCCGCTCTTCTCTCTGTGGCTCGGGTTTCCAGTGCGACTCGCGAGATCGCCGCGCTATGGCGGGCAGTTATGCGAGATTGCGATACACTCCCCACGTCGCCACTCGTCGCCGCCCGGCATATTCGCGTTGGCCTCGTGCTGCAGCCGCTTCGCGGCGACCGCACGTCGGTTTTGGGTAGAGCACGTTTTGTGCCTTGTACCGACCGCCACCGCCTGCCTATCGCCGACGACGCGATCGAGGAAAACCGCGAGCGCTTACAGCTTTGAATCCTCCGCGAATTCGTTGGCGTCTCACTCGTTACGGGCTCGATATCGCTTCATCATGTCGCCGGCGGCTAGTTATTTTTCCGTGGACGTGCTCGACGGATCGCCGGGCGTTTGCTTGGCCGACGTCGAAAGCTTCGATTCGCAGTCGGATGGTAACCGTACCTCTCTCAAACACGCTCATGGCCGCGCCATTCAGAGTTTTGGCCGCGCTTTCCCTCGCCGCACTCGGCTGTCGCGGCGCCGATGCCGCTCGAGGCGGGTCGACGAGCTCGCCGGCTTCGTCATCCTCCGCGACGCCGGCTACGGCAGCGTCTGCACGCTCGCCCAATGCAGTTCTCAACGATTCCGTGAGTGCGCATGCCGACAGCGGACGTATTCGCGGCAATCGAAGCCAGAACGTCTTGTGGATCGTCGAAGCGAGCGACTTTCAGTGTCCCTACTGCAAGATGTGGCACGACTCGACGTACTACGCGCTTGTTCGCGAGTACGTCGAGTCGGGAAAGGTCGTACTCGCTTATTTGAACTTTCCGCTGCGACAACATCAGAATGCGATGCCGGCTGCCGAGGCCGCGATGTGCGCCTCAGTGCAAAACAAGTTCTGGCCGATGCACGATGCGCTCTTCACGTCGCAAGCGAAGTGGGAAACTCTGGCCAACGCGATGCCGACCTTCGACTCGACGGCCGCGCACCTCGGCGTCGCGATGCCTGCGTGGCGAGACTGCGTGACGCGACATCTCACTCAGCCACTGATCGAGGCCGATTACTCGCGCAGCCAATCTGCCGGTGTAAAGTCGACGCCAACGTTCTTCGTCGGCGATCAGCAGCTCGCGGGCTTCGAGCCCTACGCCGTTTTCCGCCAGGTGGTCGAAGCGCAGCTCGCAAAAAGGGGCGCGTCACACTGACGGTCGCGAGCGCCTAACGCGACTCGGCGTGCACTCCGCCCTCCGGCTCGGGTACGAGGGCAGCGCGCGCCTCGCACGACTCGGCGCGTCGCTCGCAAGCCTGTTCCCGTTGAGCGACGCAAAGGCCCTCCGCGCGTTGCGCGCGCGGAGCGGCATCATCGATCGGTATCGCGCCTGGGCAGGCGCGCATCGCGACCCGTCGCGACCACTCCTCTGGATGCATGCGCCGTCTGTCGGCGAGGGGCTGCAGGCGCGGCCGGTGCTCGAGGTGATGCGTCAGCGTCATCCCGAAGTGCAGCTCGCCTTCACGCACTTCTCCCCAAGCGCTGAAACGTTCGCCCGCTCGCTCGACGTCGACTTTCATGATTATCTGCCCTTCGATTCCGCTGCGGACGTGCGCGCTTCACTCGATGCATTGCAACCAACGGCGCTGGTTTACGCAAAGCTCGACGTCTGGCCAACGCTGAGTGCTGTCGCGCACGCGAGGGGAATCCGTCTCGGGCTCGTGAGCGCGACGCTCGCGTCAACGTCGTCTCGTCGCTCACGACTCGCGAGCTTGCTTCTCCGCGACGCTTACATGGCGCTCGATGCCGTGGGTGCCATCGACGACGCGGACGCGGCTCGCCTCATCGACCTGGGCGTCCAACGGAGTGCGATCACGGTCACTGGTGACACCCGGTACGACCAGGTTTGGCAGCGCGCGCAACGTGTCGACCGCCATTCGCCGCTGCTGACGCGCCTCGCGTCGAGTCGGCCGACGCTCGTCGCCGGCTCAACTTGGCCAGCCGATGAGAAGGTTTTACTCCCCGCCATGGCGCGAGTACGTCGCCAGTTTCCTACGGCGAGGCTGATCATTGCGCCGCATGAGCCGACGTCGGCGCATCTCGCATCGATCGAAGCGTGGAGCGCAGCCGAGGACTATCGACTCGACCGGCTCGATCGCGGTGGCGCAACGACCGATGTCATTCTCGTCGACCGCGTGGGCGTGCTCGGCGATCTCTATGCTCTCGCGGACTTTGCCTTCGTGGGTGGCGGCTTTCACGCCGCAGGACTGCATTCCGTGCTCGAGCCCGCCGCGTTCGGCGCGCCGGTGCTGTTCGGTCCCCGACACCAGGGCAGCCACGACGCTCTCTTACTCGTTAGGGATGGCGGCGCACGCGCCGTTATAGATCTTGCATCGCTCGAGCAGGCGATGGCTCATTGGCTCGACTATCCAGCCGCACGTGCGGCCGCCGGCGCCAAAGCTCGCGCTTTCGTCTCCAACGGCCTCGGCGCCGCCGAGCGCTCGTTGCGCGTAGTCGAGTCGCTGCTCGACCGAATGCCGAAGACTTAACGACGAACGGTCGCGAGCGTCGCCACCGGTGAGTGTGACGGCCGGTGGAGGAAGAAACCCTGTACGAGATGCACGCCGAGCTCCTTCACGGCCTTGAACTCCTCCGCGCGTTCGACGCCCTCCGCGATCACCTTGGCACCGTGATCGTTCGAGAACTTCACCATGGTCTCAACCAGGTTCTGTTTGATGAAGTTCGTATCGATCCCGTTGATCAACGAGATGTCGAGCTTGATGTAGTTCGGCTCGAGATTGGCGATCGAGCCGAGACCGGCGTAACCGCTGCCGGCGTCGTCGACGGCGAAGCGGAAGCCTGCCTCGCGAAATGCCCGTAATCGTTCTCTAAACTTCGGGTAGTCCTTGATCGCCGTGCGCTCCGTGATCTCGATGACCACGCGCTCCGGGTACTTCACTTCGTTCTCGTTGAACGCGGGATCGTTGAAATCGTGCGGGTCCACGTTCAGGAAGAGCAGCTCGCCTGGCTGGAGATGCGTGTCCATTCCCTCGATGGCGCGGCTCCGGCACAACCGGCTCAGCTCCCATACCAGATCTGCCTCGGCGGCGACATCGAACATCACTTCCGGCGAGCGCAAGCTTCGCATCACGCCGCGCGCGAGCGCCTCGTACCCGTAGATCTCCTGCGTCTCGGTGACGACGATCGGATGGTAGTCGATGTATACGCCGCGCTCGCGCAGGCTGGCGCGCAAGTCGGCCACTCGGCGGGCGCGGTCGCGCTCTTCGATACTCCGTGCCGCCTTGGCCGCCTCGCGAATGCCACGGTAGATGAGTCGCTCGAGACGGATTTTCGGATTGTAATAGACGTGCGAGCGCCCTACGTAGATATCAAAAAGCGCGGCGATATCGTCGCCGTGATGCGCCTCGATGCGCCCCGCGACATGTCGCTGTAACCGCGCGACCATGTCCGTGATCTCGTTATCCGTCGCTGCGGCAACGCCAGCGGCTGGTACATGAAAGAATATGAAATCGTCGTCGTTCGTGAAGCTGACCATCAATCGCGAATTGCCAGGCGACGACGTGTCGTCGAGAAATTCACGCACCGCCGCTGACGTGGTCTCCAAAACCGCGTCCAGCTTCTCCCAACCGTAGATCTCTTCGATTTTCGAGTAGCGGACGAAGTTGAGATAAAGCACAACGAGCTCGCCGCGTTCCTTGAAGAGCGCCCGCGATCGCTCGATCATCACCGGCAGCGTCGGCAGACCTGTCATCGCGTCGTGCAACATTTCTTCGTATTCGACGCGTTCGATGCGATCGGCCATCGCCGCTCCCGCTGCCGAGCCACGATGGACCGCCGAGTGAATGCGCGCGGCGATCTCCTCTGGCGCGGCGGGGATGCGGTACCATTCGTCAGCGCGGAGCTCGACTGCACGGCGGCGAGCTGTATCATCGAGGCACCCGATGATCACCGGAACGCCAGTCGCGTGACCTCGTTCCGTCGCCAACCGCAGCAACGTGGGATCGGTCGTGACCACCAGGACCGCGCGTACACCTTCTCCGCCGATAGCCTCGCTCAATTGCGCGGCTTCGACGCGTTGCACGCTCCAGGATTCCAGCTGCCCAACGGCGTCGGTGATGGCCGGGTCGTCGCTGTCGGTGAGGAGGGTGAAATCGCTCATTCCACCTCTGCCGTAACGTTACGACGCCATCGCACTACGCATTGCCAGGTTCCGCTGCACGGTCGTCGCAAGGGTCGGCAGATCAAATGGCTTTTCGACGTAGTCGTCCGCGCCCAGTTGCAGCGCTTCGCGCTTGTCTTCCCATTCCCCAAGCGCAGTAACCATCACGATCCGAACGCTCTTCCCAAGTGTCGGATGCTGCTTCATGATGCGACATACTTCCCACCCGTCTCTGCCGGGCATCATTACGTCGAGCAACACGAGGGCCGGCTTCACCGTCTCGAATAGCGCAAGCGCCTCGTCGCCATCGTGCGCGACCGTTATCGGATATCCGCGAATCTCGAGATACTGCCGAATGATCTCGGCGTTATCGTGATTATCGTCCACCACGAGGATCGGTGGCAAGTCAGTGTCCCGCATTTCGATCGCGGCTCGAGGGCTAGGGTGGCGCGACAAGGCGCCCGCACGCCAGCGTGGAGGGCAAGATGCAAGCCACCTACCGCCCTCCGCCGATCGCATAAGACAGTGCTGCACCGAAGGCTGTGCCCGATGGCTTCCCCGACTCGGCACTTTCATTTGATCCGAACTCGAGTCCGAGCGTCGCACCGATCGAAGATGTGATTCCGATATCGAGGCCGACCGCCCCCCGAAAGACGCTGGCATTACCCGCCCCGCCACCCCGTCCGACTGACTCATAGATGGGGGAGCCGTATATGGAAAACCCGTGGTTTCCTCCAAAGGCGCCGCGGTAGCCTAAGGTAGCGCCGATGGGGATTAGTGATCGAGTCGTCGAACTATCTATCCCTCCCCCGGATAAACCACCGTAGCCCGCAAAAAGACTCGCACCAAAGCTGCTCGATTGACCCAGGAGCGGGATGTTGAGTCGAACGCCGTAGACGGTTCTGGTCGGCGAGCTTGAACGTGTTTGAGCGCCGATGCCGCCACTGAGCTGAAATCGAGCTGAGCCCGGCGCCCACGCGCCGGCTGCCGAATAGGAGGACGCGCCTCCGAGGGACGCGACGTCGACCGCCGCCGCAATCCCGGGGCTCGCGAAAGCATTCTGAAGCAGGGGCGTTCCCGGCATCTGAGCGCTCGCGTTTTGGCTGAGCAGCGTCGGCACGACTAGCAGGGCTGCGGCAGCACAGTTTGCAAGGGAGGGCATGTCCAGGGATCCAAGCTGAGGTCGCACCGTCAAGGCAATGATCGTGCGCCAAGGTCCTGAACTGGTGTTGTTTTGGCCCTAACCATCACGGTCGCTTCTTTCCGTTTTCATTCTTGACAAAGCCATCGCAGCCCACAGTCTCAACCTGACGAGACTGGTGCAGCCCACACTCCACGTGCCTCACGCGGGAGTCGTTATGCAAACGACGTCGAGCATGGCCACCGTGCCGCGAAGCCGTGCCGCGATGTTCTGGTGCGCGCTCTCGAGCATCGCGGTGACATTGGCGTGGGCGAAGCCAGCTGAAGCTCAAAAAGGCAAGCTGACAGGTATCGTACGCGACTCCGCCGGCGCGCCGGTTCCGGAAGCGGACGTGAGCATTCCGACTGCGCATCTTCTCACACGGACGGACAACGCGGGTGCCTTTGTTCTTTCGCGTGTGGATCCTGGCCAAGCCGAGGTATCCGTGCGACGCCTCGGGTTCGTACCGCGCAGCCTGCAGGTCGACGTAAAACCCAACGCGAACGACACACTGATCGTCGTTATGGCCATGCAAGCGCTCGACCTACCTGGCGTCGAGATCAACGACCAGACCAAGCGACACCTGCTTTGGATCGAGGACTTCTATCGGCGCCGCGCGAAGGGGATTGGCGGCACCTTCTTCACACGCGACGACATCGAAGCACGCCACGCTTCTCGGTTGAGCGATGTCCTTCGCGAGGCGCCTGGCGTGCGCTTCATTCGATCGCGCGGCGGCAGCGGCATTCGCTTCGACAGTCCCGCCAACTTCCGACGCGACTGCGTGCCGCAGTACTTCGTCGACGGGCAGCGCGTTGCCAACCTCGAGATCGATGACTTACCGAGTCGCGACGTCGAAGGGGTCGAGCTTTACGCCGGCCCGTCCAGTACGCCAACGCAGTTTCAGCAAGGCGCCGTGAGCTCGTGCGGCACCGTTGTCATCTGGTCTCGCGTCCCGGGCACATGATCTTGATCGCCGTATCGTTTCCACTGTCTGGGCGCGAGCTTCA
>DATBBP010000338.1:0-4972 GCA_036270935.1 Gemmatimonadaceae bacterium | reverse complement strand
GATAGCTCGCCCGAGAGCTCAGACCTCGAGATGGTCGCCCTCCTTCGCCGTTACCGCGTACAGTACCGGCATCAAAAACACGCTGATGAGTAATCGTGAAATCAACCCGCCGACAATCACGAGCGCGAATGGCTTCTGCGTATCGGAACCCACGCCCGTTGACAACGCGGCTGGGAGCAGTCCTAACGCGGCGACGAGCGCTGTCATCATGATCGGCCGCAGCCTCAACAGCGCCGCCGTTCGCGTGGCTTCGGCGATGCCGAAGCCCTCCAGCCGCAGCTCGTTCGCGTACGAGATGTACACGACCGCCGTCTGCACCGAGACCCCGAACAGCGCCAGGAACCCGATCATCGAGGACACCGAGAGCGGCGTCCCCGTCAGCGCGAGGATGAGCAAGCCACCGAACGGTGCGGAGAGAATCACGCCGACGACCGTGATGAATGGGAACTTGAAGTTGTGATAGAGCACGAAGAGGATCCCGAAGATCAGGATCACTGTCAGTGGCAGCACGACGTTGATCTGGCTCCGCGATGCCGTGTATTCCTCGTACTCGCCGCCCCAGCGAATCGAGTACCCGGTCGGTAGCTTCACCTCTTGGTCGACCTTGGCGCGTGCTTCGCGGACGGCGCTCGCCAGGTCTCGCCCTTCGACCGAGTACTGCACACCGATATAGCGCGAGTTGTCCTGCCGATAGATGAACGCCGCGCCATTCGAGATCTGCACGTCCGCCACTTGACGCAGCGGGATCTGCGCACCGGACGGCGTGGCGACGAGAATGTTGCCGATCTCGTCCGGCGTCTCGCGGAACTGCGGTTGGAGCCGCACCACGAGATCGAACGTTCGCTCGCCTTGCACTACCTGCGTTGCCGCCGAGCCGCCGACGGCGGCGTCGATCAAGCCATTGAGGTCGGAGACATTGAGACCGTACCGCGCCATCTTCGCCCGATCGGCGGTAATCGTTAGGCTCGGTTGCCCGAGCTCCTGCACGAGCGTGACGTGGTCGACGCCGCGCACCGACTCGAGCAACTTCTTGATCGCCCGGCCCTTGCCCTCGAGCACCGCCAGGTCGGTGCCGAAGACTTTCACGTCGAGGGAGCTCTTGAGTCCCGTGAGTGCTTCGTCGACGGCATCTTCCGCGGGTTGAGTATAATTGAACGTTATTCCCGGGAACGCCCCGAGCTTCGTCTGGATCGCGTCGATCAGCGCGTCCTTGCTTCTGTACGGCCCCGTCCAGTCCTTGTACGGCTTCAACCCGACGTAGAACTCGGCGTTGAAGAAGCCCGTGGGGTCGGTGCCGTCGTCCGGACGGCCGTGCTCCGAGGCGACAACGGTGACCGGGGAAAAGGAAGCAAGGATCTGCCGGATCTGCGGTACGAGACGCGACGACTCCTCGAAGGAGATGGTGTACGGCATCGTCGCGCGCACCCACAGCGCGCCCTCGTCGAGCTTCGGCATGAACTCGCCACCGAGCGAGAGAGCGATCAGAATCGAAAGCGCGAACAAGGCGACCGAGATCCCGATCGTTAGGCGCGCGCGCGCGAGGCACCAGTCGAGACCTCGCTGATATTGGTCGCGGATCCACTCGAACGCGGCATTCCGTCGCTCCTTCACGCCGCCGCGAAGCGCGACGAAACAGAGGACGGGAATCACGGTCAGCGTGAAGAGCAGCGAGCCGAGTAACGCATAGATCGTCGTGTCGGCCATCGGCGCGAACAGCTTGCCCGAGGGGCCGGACAGCGCATAGATCGGTAAGAAGGCGGCGACGATCACGGCGATCGCGTAGAAGATTGGCCGGTCAACCTCCGACGCCGCATCCATGATGACGTCGATCAGGTTGTACTGCGTACCGTGTCGTCTCGCGAGATGTCGATGAATGTTCTCCACCATCACCACGGCTCCATCAACGATGATGCCGAAGTCGATCGCGCCGATGGACAGGAGATTCGCCGGTATATGCCGAAGGTCGAGACAGATGAACGCAAAGAAAAGCGATAACGGGATCGTGACGGCCACGATCAGGCCCGACCGCACGTCATAGAGGAAGAAGATCAGGACGACGATGACCAGTACGATGCCGCGCAGCAGATTGTCCTCGACGGTCCGCGTCGTGAGCGCAATCAGCTCGCTGCGATCGTAAAAGGGGCGGATCTTCACGTCCTTCGGCAATACGTTCGAGTTGAGGTTCGCCGTCATCGCCTCGACGCCCTTGAGCACCGTCTGCGCCTGCTCGCCGGTGCGCATGAGGATCACGCCTTCGACGGCATCGTTGTTCGTCTGATAGCCGAACTGCCCGAGCCGCGGCGCGTGTCCAATGACGACGTCGCCGATGTCGTGCACGAGAATCGGCGTCGCATTCTTTACCGCGAGGACGACGTTGCCGATGTCGTCGAGCGTAACGACGCGGCCGAGGCCGCGCACGTAGAAGAACTGGCCGCCCTCGGAATAGAAGCCCCCGCCGGCGTTGCCATTATTCGCGCCTAACGCGTCAGCGACGTTCTGTACCGAGAGACCGGCGCCCGCGAGCTTGTTCGGATCGATGAGTACCTGGTACTGCATCGTCTCGCCGCCGAGCGAAGACATGTCGGCGACGCCAGGCACGGATTTGTACGCCTTCTCCAGCACCCAGTCCTGGAGCACCTTGAGCTCCATCGCGCTCCGGTCCGCGCTCTCGAGCACATAGCGGTAGACCAGTCCTGATGGAGAGAAGAGCGGCGACATCCCGGGGCTCACGCCGTCAGGGAGACTGGCGTCTCCAAACCGCTCGAACACTTGCTGGCGAGCGAAATACGGATCCGTCCCGTCGCGGAAGGTGACGCGGACGTTCGACAGTCCGTATAGCGAGATCGAGCGCGTGACCGTCAGCCCCGGCAAACCGTTCATGGCGACTTCGAGGGGCACGGTGATCAAACGCTCAACTTCTTCGGCCGCGTGGCCGGGCCACTGCGTCGTGATCTCGACCAGCGGCGGTGATACGTCAGGATAGGCGTCGACCGGCAGTCGCAAGAACGACCAAATGCCGACACCGATGACGGCGGCCGCCAGCAAGGCGACGAGGAGCGGCTCCTTCAGCGACGCACCGACGAGGCGATGGATCGCGCCCTTGGTGTCGCGGGCGTGGTCGGGAACGACTTTTCGAGACGGACGACGGCGCGGGCCTTCAGCGCTTTCCTCGACCTCGGGAGGCGTCTCGGTGCTCACTGGCTCTCCGCGAACTGAAGGAAGAGCGCGCCCTCAGCGACGACCTTGTCGCCTGGAGCTATACCCGATACGACCTCGTACCGGTTGTCGACGCGAGAGCCGAGCGTGATGCTTCGCCGGTCGAACGAGCCGTTAGGCGCGGCGACATAGACGAATGGCAGATTTTCTTCGTCGCGCAGCACCGAGGTTGTCGGCACCAGCAGGCCGGTGTGCTCGTGGTTGGCATGGATGCCCATGTGCACGAACATGTCTCGCCGCAGGATGTGGTTCAGGTTCGGCACGAGCACGCGAACCGAAACCGCCTTGCTGTTCGGATCGACGAGCGCAGCGACGTAGTCGACGCGGCCCTGGAGCGGCGTCGTCGACGCGTCGGTGACGACGTCCACCGTCTCGCCGACGGCGACGTCCTTGACGTCCGACGGAAAGACGTTCGCGAACACCCACATCGTCGAGAGATCGGCGATCGTGAAGCATGGCGTCGTCCCGGCCTGCAGGAGCTGACCGGGGCTGATCAGCTTCTCCACAACCGTCCCGTCGAGCGGCGCGCGAATCGTCGCTTGCAGCGGCTCCGTCATCGGTTTGTCTTGCCGGATCGCGTCGATTTGAGCCTCCTGAACGCCTAACGCGCGCATCTGTTGGACAGCGGCGTCACGATCCGCGGCCGCGCCAGATGCATCGGTCTGGGCCTGCTCGAGGTCGCGCCGGGCAATGGCGTCGTTCTTGAACAACTGCTCATCGAGATCCGCGATGCGCTTGAGGTTCCGAAACGCGCTCTCGGCTTTCCGATAACTCGCGACCGCAGCGGCGAAGTCGGGCGACGACACCGTCGCCAACGCGTCGCCTTTTTTCACGACCGCGCCCGGATTGACGAGGATCTGCAGCGCCGGTCCGGAGATCGGCGAGAGCACCGGCGTCGACCGATCGCCGTTGAAGGCCACGGTGCCGGTCGCCTCGAGCGTTGGGCGGAAGGGCTGGTTCTGTACCGTGACGAGATGTATGCGATTTCGCTGCTCGGGCGTGAGAGCGAACGCACCCGTTCGTCCGTTGGACGAATCGGCGGGACGCGCGGAACCGTTGGTCGAGCACGCGGCCAGGGAGAAAAGCAGCACGAGCTGCCAATGGGACTTTTCGAATCGGGCGCGCATGCTAACGAGACCCAGGAGCAAGCGTTGATAAGGGAACACCGAGCGCGCGCTCGAGATCGGCGCGAGCGATGTTGGCCGACGCCAGTGCGTCGGCGAGTTGGCTTTCGGCGTCGAGCAAGGTGCGGCGTGCGTCGAGAACCTCGAGCGCGGACGATCCGCCTAACGAATAGCTCACCGAGGCGACGCGGAACGCCTCGCGCGCCGACGGGAGGAGCTGGTCGCGCAGGAACAACACTTGACGCATCGAGGTGCTGGCGGTGGCGTACGCAGAGCGCACGTCTTGTGTCACCTGCGCCCGCAGATCGTGATACGACGCCTCGAGCTCCTGCTCGTGGTGCTTCGACTCGGCGATCTCACCCTGGGTGTGCTGCCAGAAGAAGACAGGCAGCGGCAGCGCGATACCGGTTGAGTACACCGGTGCCCCGGGCTGCGTGTAGTTGCGCGACACGCCAAAGGTGAAGTCGGGGATCCAGAACTGACGCAGCAGATTGGTGTTCGAGTGCGCGCCGTACTGCTGGCTGGCGAGCTGCGTGAGCTCCGGCCGATTTTGAAGAGCCGTTTGTTCTATCGTTGTCGAATCGGGGAGCGGGTCCGGCAGACCCAGTGTGTCCGTCGGCGCGATCGGCATC